>PGXB01000047.1 GCA_002838945.1 candidate division Zixibacteria bacterium HGW-Zixibacteria-1 | reverse complement strand
AACATCTGAACACCTCCTGTCCTTCGGGACTCAGGATGAGAAAGAATCATAATAATAGTATCCTTTCTCCGTGTCCACTAAATCGGGGGAACTTCATTGTAAAGCCTATTAGTTTTGACAACGGTGATTCGCCACTGTTAAAAATAAATGCCCTTGTTCCTGAATCTCCAATATCAACTGGTGTTGACTCGGCACCATATATGGATTTAACAACTATTTGCTTGCCATGAAATGTAATATCACAATTACCGGGTCCAGTGTATTGATAGGGGCCCACCGGTTTGTCGACCAGAACGGTATCACCATTATTAGCTGCATCGATTCCATCCTGGATTGTTGATTCCCATGGATGAACATAAACTGTTGCAGCAGTAGATGGTATTGCTTGCATAAGGAAAAGGGATGCAAGAAGCATGCTTGACATAAATAGGCACTCTTTAAACATATTAAACCCTCCTTAGTCAATCATTATAAGATTTGTAATTATCTGGATAATATTTATGGCATGATATCACCTCCCTATCATCCTGAAACTCTGAGGGGTATGATTTTGCCTAACAATTAAGCGTTGTGTTGAGAGCTCTAACTAAGTTGGAATGTCGAAAGATGAAATTGGCCCTAATACTAATAAGTATATATTTATAAGCAATATAAGTCAAGTATTTTTGTAATGATGCGTGGCAATATTATCTCTTATTAAGTATATATTCAAGTCTCTTAATTTGTGATGTGTCTGAATCACTTTTTGCTAGTCTGCCGGCGTGTTGCAAGTGTTTAAGCGCCATGGCCTTATCGCCAAGTCCTGCATATGCCAGAGCCAGGTTGTAGTTGGCCTTGAAATAAGCGGGATTAATATTGACGGCTTTTTGCAATAACCTGACAGCCTCCGCATATTTCTGACTTTGCAAAAAAAGAACGCCATAATTCACAATTACAAAGACATCACTGCTGTCGAGAGTATAAGCTTTGGTAAGACACCCCTGTCCTTTTTCCGCCCGCCCAAGCTGCATATATAAGACTCCGGCATCTGTCTGAGCTTTGGCACTGGTTGGGAATCTGGCGGCCATGGCGTCGGCCAGGTTCAAAAGGTCGGCGGAAGTGCCATAGGTCGAATAATAATTAGTCAGAAAATGGTAAGTGAAAATATTAAAGCGGTCGGCCTGGATCGACAGATTCAAATAGCGCTCGGCTTCCGCAGGCTTATTATGCGCCATATAATACTCGCCCAGCTTATTTAATATCAATGATGAATCGCTCTTTTTAAGAGGGGGTTGTTCCCACGCTTTGAGAGCGAACTCGAGCTGTCGGTCGCTCATTTCCGAGTGGTCACCGGCATAGCTGTTCAGCAGATTATATTCCTTGAATAAGTTATTGAATTTGCAGACCTCGATAATTTCGGCAAAACGATCGGTCGATTTTGCGATGGAACTGTTTATGGCAATAAGCGATATCGTTAGAATAAGCGAGACGGAGACAATCGAAATTATGATGGCAGGAAACTGCCCGCCGCGGCGGATTGATAAGATAGCCAGTGACGCGATAAGTATCATAAAGAAAGGCAGGGCATAAAGATCCCAGTCGCGCGGTCCGCCCAATTGAGGAACAAAGAAGAATATGAAAATAGAAGAGGACGCAATAATCCACCCGGCATAATGTGCCTTCGCTTTGTTTGAATCATCAAGTTTAATGCCTGACTTAAATGCCAAAGGCAAAATGGCTAGTATGGGTAACGCCGCAAGACACAGCCAGTTGATGATATTCAATAAATGACGGATGGTGAATATCGCCTGAGGAGAACTGTCCGAAGGCAAAATTGATAAAAGATAACGCTCGATACCGGTGTTCCAAAAAGCACGCACAATATATGCGGCGACTATTATGGCAACTCCTGCAAATGTCATATATTTGTTGATCTTCCCCATAGCCAATCTGTATTTTGTAGAGCCTTGCACAATAACATAAATCAATGCCGGCCATAGCAAAAAAGCAGCCACTGAGTGAATTATTACTGCAGTGATACATAATATTATAAAGTACTTAATATATGCAGAATTGTCGATTGCTTTGAGGCCACTGTGAAAAACAAATGGCAAAATTGCGGCAATCAGGGAATAGCTTTCGATATATCCGAAAAAGAAGACAGTTACGCCGGAAGAAATGATGGTCAGGAAAGCAGCGACAGACGATTCCCTGAAAAGATGGCTTGATAATTTCCAAATGCCGATGATAAAAATTACTCCGCAGAGTGAACTGAATATTTGATAGGTTTGCACCGATTCATACCCGATCGGTTTCATTATAAAGTTGTACAGACCGGCATGTAATATGAAATCAAGAAACTCGGTCGGTAGAAACCAATTGTCGAATGTGAGCTGGTTGGTTCGCAAATGACCATCGCCAAGAAAAGTAGTGGCTGACTTGAATAGTACACTCAGAATAAAGAATGCTGCGATGAATATGAAGTAAAAGATAATTCTAATATTCGTGTTTCGACGGATAATTGCATTAAGCCGCTCAAGTAATAAGATAACTTTTTTAGATATAGGGGAAATAAGTATCAAAATAACCAGGCTGATTAATAAGTACGAGTTTATACTTGAATAAAATCCCAGAAGATTAATTCCCCACAAATGACGAATATGTAACAAATTAGCAGAGGCAAAAACAATTATTGTCAGCGCTGCAATTACTCCTCCAATTGTGCCCTTTATGACGCCTGCTCTATTCATATCATAACCAATCGACTATAAATTCTGATTCAGAAAGATGCGCATAATTATAATATATCCGTCTTTACAAATCAAATAAATTTGTCGAATAGCCCTATCTCACCTCGAACACCACCTTACTCGAGCGGCCGAGGGCGTCCACGCACATCAGTTTATGAACACCCCGTTCGGGCGGATAGAAAACACTCTGGCCGATATCGGCGCTGGCATATAACCGGTCATCGAGAAACCAGTGCACTTTGCCGCTTTCGAGCGAGACAGATGCTTTGAATAATATCTTCTGATACTCCGCCGGGGCCGAAGCGCGCAGTTCATAGAAACCATCCGGTTCCGGCGAAACAATCACGGGGGCATCATCGGCCGCCGGCCCAAGGCAATAACGGTTGTGCTCCGGGAGCGGCTGCACCAGCCCCTGTTTGATCAGCCAGTCCGACAGCCGCGCCGGCCACTGCTCGACAATGGTCGTGTCGATATGCGCCGATCGATACATGCATCCGCGGCAAAGCATGTGCCCGCGGTCATGATCGACAAAAATCTGCTTATGCACATCGCAGGGCTCTATCGGCGAGACACCTTTGATATAAAAATCCTTGACCGTACTTGGGCAGTGCTCGCCCGGCGGCATCCCGCTGACCGTGCAAACATCGCGCCACTCGACGCGGTCGGGCTTATCGAACCAGGTCAATTCATGCCCCTTGGTAATCTCGTTGAATATGGCCAGCATCAGGGGAGAAGCGGCCTGGACTCCGACCAGATACGGCGACCCCTCGCCGGAGAAATTCCCCGCCCAGACCCCGATGGTGAACTGCGGATTGTAGCCGATAGCCCAGGCGTCCTTGCGGCCATAGGACGTGCCGGTTTTCCAGGCAATGACGGCATGATCTTTGGTGTCCATCCATGAGGTCGTCAGTTCCGGACGCCGCAAATTGGAAAGAATATCCGAAATAATATAAGAGGTTTCTTCAGAAAGAATTCGACGCCCATCCGCGCTATCGATGTCTTTAATTTGCCTGACCGGCTTGTACATCCCACCGCGCGCCAATGTCGAATAGAAATTGCCCAGTTCAAGCAACGACACCTCGCAAGCGCCCAGCACCAGCGGCAGACCGTACTCATCATATTTGCGGTACAGTGTTGAGATACCGCCGACCTTCAGGAACTCATAAAACTGCTCCAGTCCGACCGTTTGTTCCATATTGACGGCGGGAATATTGAGCGACATAACCAGCGCCCCGCGGGTTGTCACGATGCCCCGGAACTGCTCGTCATAATTGTCGGGGGAGTAACCGTTGATGTTGATGGGAATGTCATCGACTCTTGATGACGGCGTAATCAGCCCGTTTTCGAAACCGAGCGCATAGACAAAGGGCTTGAGCGCCGAGCCGGGCGATCGCGTCGCAATGGCGCCATTGATCTGCCCGCTGTGTTTGAAGTCTTCGAAATCGGGCGAGCCGACCAGAGCCAGCAACTCGCCCGATTTGTTATCCAGCACCACCACCGACAGATTGTGAATATTCTTATCGATCAAAGATTGATAATTCCCCCACGCCAGCCTTTCGCACATGGCTTGCGTCGCGAAATCGATGGATGTCCTGATGGCGGCTGTCGTGGGATATTGCGAAACCATCGTCTGGCTGAACTGCGGCGCAATAAAGGGGCGGTCGTAACGCTGTGCCGGTATCTCTTCGATTATCGAAGCCGTATATTCAGTTTCATCAATAATGCCGCGTATTTTCAAAAGTCCGAGTATGACATCACGCCGGGCGAGACATCCCGACTGCGACAGATCGGGACGGTACTGATTCGGCGATGAGGGTATGGCGGTCAGGACGGCTGCCTCCGACCATGACAGTTGCCGCGGCGATTTTCCGAAATAGAAATAAGCCGCGGCGCCGACACCCTCGATATTCCCGCCGTACGGCACCAGGTTGAAATATATATTGAGCAACTCGTCTTTGGAATAATGCATCTCAAGTTGAACAGCGCGAAATAGCTCGATCAGTTTGCTTCTGATCGTGCGATCTTTCGGTTCCATCATGCGCGCGATCTGCATGGTAATGGTTGACCCCCCTCGCACCACTTTCCCGGCCCTGAGATTCTCGATAGCCGCCTGGACCAGCGCCACCGGATTGAAACCGGGATGATAATAGAACCACCGGTCTTCCGATGCAAGCACCGTCTTGATAAGCTGCGGTGAAATCTCGTCGAGCGTTACCGGCAGGCGCCAGAAATGATCGGTCGAGGCAAAACAATTCAACAACCAGCCATTCCTGTCATATATGAAATGAGCATTGTCGCGGTTCAATTTTGTTGCCGGAATCGGCCAGATCAGCCAATCCATCAACACAAAAGCCAGGATCAGGATCAGCAGCGGCGCGCTGATCCTGATCAGGTGTTTACTTAATATTTTTGCACTCAAAGTCATTGCATTACGTCAATGAATCAATCACTTCTTAATAATCAGGACGCCCGATGATGAGGCTCCGGCTATCATAGGGTTGTACATGCACTCCGCCGCGATCGGCGGAATATTGAATTTTCCGGCCGATATCGCCCTGAGGCTGTAATAGAATTCCTGTTTCTTACCCGGATTAAGGGTCGTAAACAAGAGCAGGCGGTCGTCCCTAATATCCTTGTAATCAAAAGCACCGATGTTGCCTTTGGGTATCCAGGACATTTTTGGCGCGGTTTCGAGACGCGGATTTTCGACTTCGAACCCGGCCGGCAAAAGATCGCTGATAACGACATTTTCCAGCCGCTGACTGCTCGCGGAGGCCGCAATACGACAGACAACCTGATCGCCCAGTGCGACGATATTGATATCAAGCGGGTTGCCCTCGGCATCCAAATATTCGCGCGTGATCGATATGCCGCGTGAATACTCATCGGGAGCGCCCTCCGAAGGGACACCGTTTACCTGCCAGTTGTAAAAGCATGTGCCCTTGCCTTCGATGGAAAGGTTCACTTCTTTGCCGCCGATGTCATTCCGAATGATTCTGAAGTCATCAGTCCCGATAGAGTATGTACTGTCGCCGGCAATAAATAGTTGACCGGTAAAGTCGGGCTTTTCCTGGCCCTTGAGATATTTGCCAAGCGCCATCAGGGCGTAGGCCGTGGCCTGAGTGGTGTACCATCGGCCAACATGAGCATCTTCAATCAGGGATTTTGCCAGTGCCGCGCATGACGGACTGGTCGGATCGATGTCATTCATCACTTCGAGAAGAATGGCATTGGTACGAACACCGGAGTCGAATCGCCCGCCGGTTTCAGGATCATAAATGTCCGGCTGCACACTTTCCGGCAATAGTGCCAGGGCACTTTGCCGGTCACCGGACATCGCCAGCGTTCCGGCCAGTTGATATCGTGAGTAGGCCGGAAGATCCAGCGTGTAGAGACCTTTTAGATAATTAATAATCCGGTTCTCCATCTTTCCGGCACGTGCCAGAACATAGGCGGCGTAGATCCTCTCGGGGTCGCCAATACCGTTGTCGGTCTTTTTGCCGCGGGCGATATCCCGGAGATTATCTATGATATTATTGTAAGTGTTCTTTTCAATCAAGTATCCGTTGCTGTACGCCTCCACCATGAAATGTGAGGCATAAATCGATGCCCACTGATTGAAAATGTTTCCGCCCGGCCAGAATATAAAATTCCCATCGCCGCGCATCATGCCGCTCAGCCGCAGGATGCCTTCGCGTATGAAATAGTCCGGGCCCCTCGAGTCGAATATTTCCGGCTGCACGAAGCGGGCCAGATCGTTGAAGTACAACAATGGAAAGAGGCGCGAGGTGGTTTGCTCCAGGCAGCCGTAAGGGTATCTTACCAGATAGTCGATCTCACGACTGAACTGCGCCGCCGCGAATGATGATGTCTGGATGACATATTGATCAGTGGTTTCGATCCAATCTCCCGGAATATCTATGACGGCGGTGCTTCCGGCGGCAATCGACCCGGAGCCATACTTCGATTCAAGCGGCATACCGGGACGGTTGGGCAGCTCGAAATTTACTACGGAACGCGATGTATCACTGCTCGCCGTCAGACGGCACGCAATGGTTCCGGCTCTCTGTCTTGCTTTTAGCTTGAATGTCACCGAAGCTTCGGAATTGTCCTGAATCCTGACTTTTTGGGTGGCCCCGGATGCAATCTCGAGCGGGCCGTCGCAGGCAAGAGTGATATCGACATCCGCTGTCCCGCCGGTATTGTTAAACAGTGTCACCAAACCGTCGAAGGCATCGCCCGGACTGACAAAACGCGGGAAACTCTCCTGAATAATGATGTCGTCGCGGACGATGATGTTCTTCGAAGCAGAACCGAATTTATCGTCGCGCACCCCTACCGCCATTACGACCAGACTGCCGTTGAATTCGGGAATATCAAATTCGACATGCGCCTTGCCATTGACATCGGTTTTGACAATGCCGGACCAAAGTGCCACCGGCTTGACCCGGCGGGCCTTGAAAGGATTAAGGTGCCTTTGGCGCGAATTGTCAAACAAATCAGGTGTCATGACTTCAGAAAGCGCCAAACCGGCACCTCCGGCGGGACTGAGGTGGCTCTCGGCTCGCTCCACTTCCGGGTAGATGAATGAATAAATATCGTACGGCTTGAGATGCAGCATGCGCTTGCCGTAATAATATTCCAGCGGGTCAGGTGTCGCAAATCCGGTCAGCCGTAGGATACCGGCATCGACAGCCGCTACCGTCAATTCGGTCACACCCTGCGTGCCGGCGTCAATATTGACCGCCACTTTGCTCTTCGGCCTGATTACTTCGGGAGCATCGATATTGAGCGTGATTGCTTTCTGTTTTTTATCGAGCATTATAGGCGCGACACCGAAAGCGCGTGCCGGTGATGCTTTGTCAACATCGGTTGCCTTTTTTATCACTGTGGCGGTGATATAGGCATTGGGAAAGAAATCCTTTTTGACGGGGATGGTGAACTCGGCGGTATTTTCTTTCATTTCATATGTAATGCAATCGAGGACATTGTCCTTCTCGATGGTCAGGAGAAGTTTACCGCCGAAAGGCGAGCGAATCTGGATGGTGGCTTCGTCACCCGGTTTATAAGACTCCCGGTCAAGATCGATGTCGACCCTATCGGGGTTTTCCATCGACCATGGGGCATAGCCCCATCCTGAGGCATAAAATGAAAGCGAAGCCTGGTGCCCGCCGGTGGGATCGATGACAACAATTTTGTACTTACCATAGTCGGGCGGCGTGAAACTCACCTTTTTACCCGCTACAGGCAGATTTATTTTCAGCGAATCGGCCGGCTGCAGGGTTTCTTCGGATACATAACGGTAATAACCTCGCCCGTTATCACGTAAAACCGAATTATAAATAACCCGGTAAAATAGCACCTTAATCGAATCGATGGCGGTAGGAGCGCCGTCGCTGGTCAGAGCAATCAAATCAATGTCGCATGGCTCGCCCCGTTTGGCATACCCTTCGAATTCGGCCCTCATTCCGATATATCTGGTGTAGGGATGGATCAAGGCCGAGGTGGCGGCGTTGACCGCACGGCCGCCCGGTTCCGAAACCGATACCACGACCGTGGCCTTGAGAGCCGACGGCGGTGTCAGATCCGCGGATATTTCCTGGGCGTATGTGTAAGCGCCGGAGTCATCGAGGATTTTGTCGGGCAAATTGATATTTATTCCGGTGAATTTCCGGTCGGTGTCGGCAAAAGTGTATTTTGTATGCTTCGGCGACTGAAATTGATATGAATCTATGGTCATCCGCCCGGAGACCTTATGACCCGCCGCCGGAGCCCCGAAAAAGTAATTGCCGGTGACATTTATTTTCATTGAATCGCCGGTGAAATATGCCGTTTTATCGGTAGTGACATCGACACGGATTCGATCCGGCATAAATTCCTCGACCAATATCTCGGTCGTCCCGATATTCATATCATCGCCGATATGGGAGACAATCCGATATTTCCCGGTTTTGGCGAAATCGGGAATTTCCAGATCGATCGAAACCAGGCCGGTTCCTTCATTTTGCATCCGGAATTTTTGAAATTCGCGCTGTCCCGGATCATAGATGGTAATAAAATATGGAAACTGGGGCGGGGTCGTTCCATCCGGGCCGCGGACGACACAGGTTATATGCGCCGTTTCGCCGGGGCGGTAGACACCGCGGTCGGGATACATGAAAGCATCATAACCGGAAGTCAAATATGGCCGTCCCTTGATTTCGAAATCGCTGGTCGGCAGAAGACATTCGGCGAATTTCAGGTACGACATATCATCTTTGTCGGTAACAGTGATCAGAAACGGTTCGAATCCTTCCAGCTTGTCCTTGATATTTTTGAAAATGGCAATACCGCGCGAGTCGGTTTTGCCGCTGACAAGGATCTGATTGTTTTTGCTGATCAGTTCCACGGTTGCTTTCGAGACCGGTGAAGCATCGGCCAGCGAATTGGCCCAGACCATGAGATAGTCATCCGACAGGCGGGCCGATATGCCGATATCGGTCATCATGACCATACGGGTATCCTGGGTCCAACGTCCCTCTTTGTTCCTGGCCGATATTTTGAAGATGCCTTTGGTGGTGTCACCGATAATGCCGCCAATGTCGATGGTGGTAGTCAGAGGTTTATTGAACTCACCGTTGAGCTTTTTGTTTTTCTCGAAAAATTTGCGTCCCACCTTGCTCAGATCAGAGTTGTAGCGATTGTTATAGTTCCCCTGTGATGTCATCTCATAGACTATATTGTTCGAAAAAATCTGGCCCACTTCGACTGAAATTTCGTCGATGTTGGTTGTTTCCAGCTCCAGCAATTTTGCACCTTCCCGCGGCAGATAGACACCGGTTGAAGTGAATTTAACCGCCGGTTTTAGATCGGGGATCCGGATTTTTGTGGAAAACTCGTCAGCCAGACCCAATCCGCGGATACCCGGCAGTCCTTTGGAAAGAGTGACCTCATATGTCTTACCCGGCAGGAAATTACCGCGAATATTCAATGTTGATCCTCTGGCTTCGCTTGTTACCGGCAGTTCCGGGTCGATCTTTATGTAATCAACCAGGTCTTTGCCGCCAATCGGTCCATTGAACCGTATTGAAATATATCCGAACTCGCCGGCCGTATTGGCATAGAAATTTTCGACACGCAGCCGCTCGCTGCTTTCCAGATAAATTATTTTTTCGAAATTATCCAGCAGCGGGTCGGTACACTCCCGGCATTCGAGTCCCTTATTAAGAATGATCCGGTACGACTGCTTTAAATTGCTAAGTCGAATCGGCTGAGTCCTGATGATAATACCTCCGGCGTATTGTACTATCTTACCGCCGGATGATGTCTCCCTGTATTCATCGGTCAGATAATTCAAGTCAATTGATGGTTTGGCGATTTCGGCATTTTTATCACCGGTGATGCTTATCAACTTAAGGGCTTGTTCGACATTTACGGGATAATTGAAGAAGAACCCGATATCCAGCCTGGCATATCCCGGTTTGTCATCATCAAGCACCTGAATTTCCGAGGTTTTTTTGAGAACAACCAGCGGCGGCGTCCGAAACGCGAAAATGCTTTTGTCATTGATCCGATTGCCGTAAAGAAATTTCTCTTCTGACTTGACCTTGGCCTCGTAGGTTGTAGCCGGTTTAAGGGATTGGTCGGGATAGAATCGAAGCATGTTTTTTTCGATCCAGCGCGCCAGTCCCGGCAGCGGCGGATCGAATTCGATCGGCGGCTCCAGCACCGCCTTGTCGAGGCTGTCCTCCGGGACCATGTCCCGGCTGAATTTGACGGTAATATTCATCTGGCGCTCGACATCACCCTGCGGGTAAAAATCGGTCACCCTGACATTGAGATCCGGCTCGGTCTGAGGCCCCGAGGCCAGCAGATCGACCGCAACACCGGCACCGGAAATTATAATCGCGGCGGCCAGCGCCAAACCGATGTAAAAATGTAACCTGTTTTTGTTTAAAGTATTAGACACAGCTCCCTCCCAGTAATGAAGCTTTTGTTAATGATAAAGACAGACTGTCCCTCTCCCGAATATTATACATTTTTTCAAAAGCGGTGTTCATATTTTATCTCCGTAATTTTCATTTCCCAAAAACAAGTTTTGGTTCGATCAATTATTACCACGTTGAGACGATATTAAACATAAGAAATATTAATAACAGTCAGGCGACAATGAAAGAAAATAATTCTCGCACACCGGATAGCAAAGGTAATATTCTTATTGTTGATGACGAGGATGTTGTGATCGATGTCGCCGAGTTGGTCCTGCGGCGGGCGGGATATCATGTAGTCACTGCCCGCGGCGGTCCTGAGGCAGTCGGCCTGATGCAGGCTCACACTCGGGCCTGTGACAAATTTGACGCAGTTATACTGGATCTATTACTTTCCGGTGAACCGGCCGGACAAGAACTTATCGAAACATTTTTGGGAATTGATCCCGATTCGCGGATTATTATCTCGAGCGGCAATCCCTTTGACCACATGATTCTGCATTATTCCGAGTATGGCATATCGGGAATATTAAACAAGCCCTATCGGGCGGGAGACTTGATCGCCGCCATAGAAAAAGTCATTGCGGACAATGTTGCCGCTGATTAATGTAAATAGTATTATACCTGCAAAGAAAAAGCCGCCCGGCGATCGGGCGGCTTTTTTGTCATGCACACTAACCTAATTTTCTATTGAGACTTTTTTCATTTCCCGGACACGGGAGGTCCGGTCGGTTTCCTCACGCTCGGCTTTCAGGTTACGTTCGATGAAGGCATAAGCATTATGATTGTGAATCGACTCAATATTGTCAGACTCGATCGTGAACCAGTCGATACGACCGTCACCCGTAAGTCTTTCCGTCACGCCCCGAACGATATCCTCTACAAAACGAGGATTCTCATACATTTTTTCAGTCACATACTTTTCATCGGGACGTTTGAGCAGCGAATAAATCTCGCATGAGGCTTCCTTCTCGATTAATTCGATCAACTCCTCCAGCCAGATGAATACATTGGTGCGGACCGATAATGTGACAATCGAACGCTGATTATGCGCCCCGTACTTCGAGATTTCTTTGGAGCATGGGCAAAGCGTGGTCACCGGAACCCGGATGGTATTGGTAATATCCATCTTTTCGCCGCCGTTGGTGGCCGCCGAGATGGTGCACTCATAGTCCAGAATTCCCTCGGCGCCGGTTACGGGAGCCTTTTTCTTGATAAAATAGGGGAAGGTCAGTTCCAGATGCGCCTTGTAGGCATGCAGCTTCTTCTGGGTCTTCCTGAGGATGCTTTCCAGGCTTGATATATCGAGTTCGTCTTTGTGTTCGTTGAGAATCTCGACAAAACGGCTCATGTGCGTTCCTTTGAACTGATGCGGCAAATCGACATAAAAATTGACATCGGCCACGGTCGCCTGCTTCATGCGATGTTGATCCTTGACGACAATCGGCAGTTTAAGGTTCTTTATACCAACCTTATCGATATGAATATTTCTATTATCAGGTGAACTTTGCATATCTTTCATATTTACCCCCGCGCCTCAGCGGCTGATTTCTATTTTGTTATTCTCCGATTCCCAAATAACAATCCTATCGAGAAGGTTGTTCCCGAAGGCCTTATCCAGAATTTCCCATATCTTTTGCGCGAAATTCTCGGTTGTCGGTATAATACCGCTCATGAAATCCACATCGAGATTGAGATTTTTATGATCTACTCTGGAAATGATCTTTGTCTCGATGATGTTTTTCATTTCCTTGAGGTTGATAATCATCCCGGTTTCGGAATTGATGCTGCCTGTGACGGTTACTTCCAGCACATAATTATGACCGTGCCCGTTGGGGTTGGAGCAGGCGCCGAAAATCTGCAAATTATTTTCATCACTGAAATTCGGATTATACAGCCTGTGCCCGGCACAGAAGGTCATTTTTTTGGTTAATGTTATCTTCACCGTTTAGTCCTCAATAATCTTATCTCCTGGATTTTTCAAAAAGGGCATTTTGGCTCATCTGCGCCCGGTAATGCCTCTTTCGTAGATATAACAACACAAAAAGATAAATGTTCATCACAATTCCAATAAAAATAAGGGCCCCTTCCGGTCGACCGAGAAGCGCTCCAATTATTATTATAAATATATGTGTCCCAAAGCATAACGCCGACTGAAGAACCATCAGTGACCTGTTCCCGAAGCGCTGTTCCGGAGATAAATTGCACGCCTGTCCGACAAGCATATTATCGATTCCGGCAACAAGCTTATCCTGCCAGCCGTACACAATTATATAAAATATTCGAAATAAATTAAGAATCGCCCTGGCCGGTATCGAACGGAACTGGTCTTCGGTATCATCCCGGCCGGTTTCATTGCGTTTCGACGACAATGTTTTAATCCCGAAAGCATCAAGATACGAAAGCTGATAGTAATTGAAGAAAGAGCACTGGATAAAAGTGGAGAAGATCGCAATTATCCCCCAAAATTTAAATATGTTGCTGCCATTGTTTGAGGCCTGAATCGCGATCGCGAGCATGACCAGGGTCAGCGACAAAAAATCGCCAAGCGAGTCGAGATAGCGCCCGATCAGGTGCCCGCGCCCGGTAAGCCGGGCGATGGCGCCATCGCAGGCATCGAAGATATCTTTCAGGTGCAGCGCAATCGCCGCTGCAATCAAAAAACCGTTATAGAACAAACCGGCCGCACCAATGCCAAAAAATATCGATACCAGAGTTATCAGTTCGTGGGGAACTCTGAGCCAATAGAGCACTCTGATGACATAACGAAAATAAAAGATCCAGATGATGGAAATGTTGAAATACCGCCTGTCATGCGGCAGCTTTTCCGATTTTTCGAAATCGATCATGACCCTGATATTATTGAAGCATGATATTGGCGCCGGTAAGCGGCGCGGAATCATCCGATGCCAGATACAAAATCTTTTCGGCTACTTGCTCCGGGCTCAGATCGGCCGTCACGTCGGGCGGAACGGCATCATGAAACATTTTCGTCTCCACGCCGGACGGAGATATCTGATTGACCCGGATATTCAGTTCCTTGAATTCAAGCGCCAGGATTTCGGTCAATCCCCAGAGACCATACTTGCTGATATTATAGGCCCCGAACCCGGGAAATTTTTCGACGCCGAAACATCCCGAGAATGATGAGATGTTGATAATATTGCCGCCCCTTTTTTTATTCGTCATCGAAGCCATTTTTTGCGACAGATAAAACGGCGCCGTGACATTCGTTTCCAGCATCTTTCGGAACTCATCCATAGAGGACTCCTGCATCAATCCCGAACTGAATCGTGCCGCATTGTTGATCAGGATATCCAGCCGTCCGAATTTCTTCTTTATATCCTTGAATAGAATATCAACCCTGCCTTGATCGGAAACATCGACTGCCTTGGGAAACAGACGAATATCATACTCGCGGCAGAGCCCTGCGGTTTCGATCAACTCCGGTTCGGTGCGCGAGACCATGATCAGGTCGGCTCCGTGCTGTGCAAAAAGCACCGCCGTCGCCCGGCCGATTCCTCGTCCGGCTCCCGTTATCAGGGCAATTTTGCCGTCCAGCTTTTTTTCGGTTGGTGACATAGGCATCTTATTATTGAATTATCGTGAATATATGATATTTCGTCCGGGTTTACAAGTCGAACAGTCATTAATTCAATTCTCAGCTACCTTTGATCAGATCGTCGATTTTTGAGGCCAGTATGAAATCATTTTCATGCAGGCCGGATATGGCATGTGTCCAGACGGTGAAATCGACTTTGTTATAATGAACGCAGAAATTGGGGTGATGCCCTTCCGCCTCGGCAACCTCCTCGACCTGTCTTAAAAAAGCCATGGCTTCCCGGAAATTTTTAAATTGAAATCGCTTCTGCAGCGTTTCAACCGTTTTGCCGCCCTTCACAATTGCATTGACACGCCAGTCCGATACCTGCGGCATCAGATTCTTGATTTCATCGCCGCCCAGCGGCTGTATTCCGCCCTCACAGGGAACACACTTTTTGCCTCGCAGGAAATCAGTCATAAAATTGTCCTTTATCCTTAAAATTATATTTTCTATCAGCTGTCAGTAAATACGCCCAGCCGGCCACCCTTGACTGAAAATATCGGACAATGCCGGATTGCCGGAAACGAGTATATATCATGACTCGACAATCTCTATTCGAGCCGGGTCCATGGTTCCGCCCAGCTCGCGGCGGCATTCCTGAAGAAATGTATGCAGCGGGCCGTCAGCGATATCAGGGTTATTCAGTTTTCGATAATAATCCGGCGCGCCGACTTCAATCGTGGCTGGAAGCATAATATTGGCCGTCGCCCAATAGTCGAGCGCCACCGGGTCGGTCGAGGCCAGGACGGTATCGGCTTGGTAAGCCATAGCCGGATCAAGTCGGTCACCCCAGCCGATTCTTATGGCGGTAATAATATTAAGATCGGCCCGGCGGATTTCTCTCATATATTTGCCGAGAACGCCCGCGGTGTAGCGGAAACGGAAAACCGGATGACGCTCGTAAAATTCGCGGACGAAGGGAACCATTCTAATGGTTCTTCGATGATGCGCCATCCAGCGGAAAGTGGCCGAGGCGCCGATATGATGCGTGTTGAAGGTTCCATCCGGCGTCGGCCCCGGATAACCGCAGCTCATGTCCACCACACCCATATAATTTTTGACCGCGGCGGTGACTCCGGCATAGGGACCGTGATGATTCATTGCCGCAAAATTGATAAATTTAACCGGCTGTCCGGTATATTGCCCATCCCTGAAAGCGCCATTCTTCAAATCTATGGTAACGCCGCTGAACGCCGAAGTGAAAATCGGGTAGGCCAGAAGACAGCGGTTGCCATGGGGACATTCATAATACAAATCTTCCTGCCAGACATAGCCGTCACCTTCCGATGGGTGCCCGACGACACTATTCCCCGAACCCCCGAATTGAAGCGGATTCGGGTTGGGGCCGGCCGGGTGCCAGTGATATTTGGTGACATTGGGATGACCCTTGTCATTGAAATAGCCGACCAGCTCATTGTAATTAAAGCGGCCGTTGCGCTTGTCGGTTGTCCAGCCGCGGCCGCCGGGTGTTTCGCTTTGGTTATTGTCGGCCAAAACTATTTCACCGGCAAACCCGGGAATCTCGAGTATAATCCGAACGAATTCGGCGATCACATCGGTATTGGTCATCCCCTGGTTCCACCACTGACTGTTGACCTTGAGAATGACAATATTATCCTTGTCGATAAATTTTCCGATTCCGCCGAGGCTGTCCACCATCCGACGGGTGATTTCACCCGGATCGGGCCCCGTGGCCCTATAAATGGTGGCTTCGGTTTCCGGCGGAAACGGCTTTGGCTCGCCCGCCGAGGCATAACTCATAATTTGCGGCAAATATATCATGACCGGTATTGACCCTATAAATTTCAATGCTTGTCGCCGTGATACCATCAAACCAGTTCCCCAAAAAGATATCGCCAGGCAATCGGTAAAAAGTTATTTACAAGTTAAGTATTAATTTAACCCATTTGCAACCACTTTTTGATTTTTGCAATTCTCCCGAAATCTCCCGAAATCTTCCCGGCCATCACCGTCTTATCTTATTTGTGGCATTTGCGGCCGGATGTTTTTATATTACCCGGACTTTGAAACAAGATAATAACTTTGGCAATGGAATAAAAAACTAATGGGAATTATCTGGCGCGCCGTCATTCTTTCGATTCTGCCGATTGCAGAACTCCGCGGCGGTATTCCTTATGCCGTCGCCAATGACATGAGTATCGGTTACGCTTTTATCCTGTGCGTTCTGGCCAATATACTGGTCATTCCAATCACATATATTTTTCTGGAAACCGCCCACAAGGCTCTTTACGGAATCAAAATCTATCAAACAGTTTTCGACAAATATATCGACCGAACCCGAAGAAAGGGCGAAAAAAACTTCAGCAAGTACGGCTACTGGGGAATTATGCTTTTTGTCGCCATCCCGCTCCCGGTCACCGGGGCATATACCGGAACGGCCGCGGCGTGGATTCTAAAGCTGGAAAAGCGAAAATCATTCTGGTATCTGGCCCTGGGCGTGGTCATCGCCGGCGTTATTGTCAGTATTGCCACCATGACCGGCCTCGGTCTCATGAAAATATTTATTAAGTAACCATGACCCGATCTATCCGTATACTTTCCTATATAATTGGAATAATCGAACTTTATTATAAAGGACTATGTTTCCATGAATGCACGCAATTTTTCCAGGTTTCTTTTGGGAATAATGCTCGTGGGGCTTGCCATGTCGGCTAACAACTGCACCTCCGAGCCGAAACCTCCGGTGGCCGTAAAAGTCGTCCATGCCGATACCGTTCTCACTCATGAGCGGGTCGATAATTATTTCTGGCTGAGGGATAAGGAAAATCCCGATGTCATCGCCTACCTGGAAACCGAAAATGCTTATACCGAACAGATGATGAAGCATACCAAGGCTCTCCAGGAATCGCTGTACGATGAGATCCTTGGCCGCATCAAGGAGACCGACCTGTCGGTACCGGTGAAGGAAGATGATTATTACTATTATTCCCGGACGGAAGAAGGGAAACAGTACGCAATTTATTGCCGCAAGAAGGGGAGTCTTGAAGCGGAAGAGGAGATTCTGCTCGACGTGAATAAACTGGCCGAAGGAAAAGACTTCTATTCGCTCGATGCCTTTGTCGTCAGTCCCGATCATAAGCTGCTGGCTTATGCGGCGGATGAACACGGCAATGAGCATTATAATATCTTTTTCAAGAATCTGGAAACAGGCGGAATATTGCCCGATACGATCAAAGACGCCTCCAATTCGCTGCAATGGGCCAACGACAATAAAACCGTATTTTATACTATCTATGATGAAATCTGGCGCCCCTATAAACTCTTCCGGCATAAACTCGGCGAGGACCCGAAGAACGACGTGCTGGTATATCATGAGCCGGATGACGGATTCTGGATGGATATCGCCAAGACCAAAAACAAAAAATTCCTGATCATGGTTTTCGGGAATAAGACGACCTCGGAGATGCGTATTCTCGAGGCCGACAATCCGACCGGCGAGTTCAGGCTGGTTCATCCCCGTCAGCAGGACATGAAATATGCTGTTGAGAGCCATGGGAATGACTTATATATCCTGACCAATGACAACGATGCGAAAAATTTCAAGCTGATGATGACTTCCGACACAAAACTCGACCGCAAGTTCTGGAAGGAAGTCATCCCGCACAGTCTGTCGGTGAAACTTGACGATTACGAAGTCTTTAAGGATCATCTGGTAGTATATGCCCGCCAGGGCGGCCTGCCGATAATCCTCATAAGAAATCTGAAAACCGGCGAAGAACATAATATCGCTTATCCGGAGCAGTCCTATTCCGTTTACCAGAACAATAACCCGGATTTCAATACGAATATCCTGCGGTTTACTTATGAGTCGATGGTGACACCCAATTCCGTTTATGATTACGATATGGATACGAGGGAGCGCGAACTCAAAAAACGGAAAGAAGTGCTGGGCGGATATAATCCCGATGATTATCAGATTGAGCGTGTCTTCGCCGAAACGGATGATTCGGCCATGGTGCCGATTTCGATCGTTTACCGGAAAGGCCTCGTCATGGATGGTACAAACCCGTGCATGCTGTATGGCTACGGCTCCTATGGAATCAGCACCGATCCATGGTTCTCGGTGGCCCGTGTTAGCCTGCTTGACCGCGGTTTTGTTTATGCTATCGCCCAGGTACGCGGCGGCGGCGAGATGGGCCGGTACTGGTATGATGATGGTAAAATGCTCAAGAAAATGAATACCTTCACCGATTTTATCGCCTGCGCCGAGCACATGATAAATGAAAAGTACACCTCCAGCGATAAATTGATTATCGGCGGCGGCAGCGCCGGCGGTCTGCTGGTCGGCGTCGTTTTAAATATGAGGCCCGATCTGTTCAAAGCGGCCGTGGCCGATGTTCCGTTCGTGGATGTTGTCAATACGATGCTTGATGAATCAATCCCGCTGACCGTTTTCGAATACGAGGAATGGGGCAATCCCAATCAGGAACCCGACTATGACTATATGATGTCATACAGTCCGTATGACAATGTCAGGGCCATGGCTTATCCGGATATCCTGATTACGGCCGGGCTCAATGACACGCGGGTGCAGTACTGGGAACCGGCTAAATGGACGGCCAAACTGAGAGCCATGAAAACCGACAAAAATCGCCTGCTGCTTAAAACCACCATGGGGGCAGGGCATGCCGGTGTGTCTGGACGTTATCAGAGAATTCAGGAAATTGCGTTTGAGTACGCTTTTATGTTTGATGTTCTCGGAATAAAAAAGTAACCGTGTCACAATAATAATAAAGCCGCCCGAAGGATATTCGGACGGCTTGTATTTTGTATCGATTTATTACTAAATTATGGCCGTGCCGGGAAGAGGCTTGATGAAATTCTGACGCAGGCTGTAGGTATATGCTCCCTGGGTCGGAATCAGCAAATAATCGCCCGGCTCAATTTTCTCTCCGAAATAGCTGTAACCCCAGACATCATGCGGCGTGCAGAGTGAGCCGAGGATATAAACCTGATGCTCTGTCAAATCGGGGTGGGTCAGGTTGATAACCGGAAAATAATCGGTCTCAAACCGCTCCCATCCGATCGCATTTGTCCCGGCATCGGTGATGATAATGTCATCCGCCTTCTTGTCCACCACGCGGATGAGGATATGCATGGCGTCGTTGCAGATCCATCGGCCCGGCTCAAGGCAGATCCGGCAGTTTACGAAAGGAAAAAGTTCCGTTCGCACGGCCCTTCCGATTTCTTCGGCAAAGTGTTCGATCGGTGCCGCCGGCAGCTGGTGATGCCGTTCCGGCATCGGTGCCGCCGAACTCAAAGCCTGCATCAACCGCCCCTCTTCGGTACCGGCCGGCTGAAGCCATTCTCCCTGCGGCGGCCAGTATCCGCCGCCGATGTCGATAAATTTTATCTGCTGCCGGCGTGATTCGGGCCAGGTGCGAAGTTCTTCTCCGAGACGCTTTATGAATTTGACCTGATTGATGGCATTCATGTTCCAACTGGTGTGAAACTGCAGGCCGGACAGACTGAGGTGCGGGTATTTATCGGCCTCGTCGAAAAAATGGGCCAGGTCGCCCAATGGAATTCCGAATTTCCGCCAGAAACCCCGTTCATCGGTGGTCAACCTGACTCCTGCTCTGATATTCTTATTTTTTTGCATCGCCATGAATCCCAGGCGCACCAATTCGCCGAAGCTATCAATGAGAACGATCACTCGTTCCGAATTATCCACCGCTGACGACAGTTCCTTGTCGGTTTTTCCCGGGCCGCTGAAGACGATGTCGGATGCGGACGTTTCCAGCGCCATGTTCAACTCGATTCCGCTCGAAACATCAAGGCCCAGTCCTTCATCGGCAAGCCGCTTCATTATTTCGGGGTGATTATTGCTCTTGACGGCATAGTACACCGATATTTCCGGGAGATGTTTGCGAAAGGTCGCTGTAAAATTCCGGGCTCTGCTCTGCAGGGCACGGCTGTCGATAATATAAAGCGGCGAACCATAATAGTCGGCCGCCTCGATAAATATTTCCCGCCGGTCAAGGTACAATTGGACAAAATGCCGCAACTCATCCGCATTCAGTTGCGGTGTTCGTTTGCCAAGTAGCTCCGCGGCTTTTTTCAGAAGGTCGGAATCGCCAGGCATGATACTTGTCCCTGCTTAATGTTCACCTTTTCCAGAAGCTCGACTATTTCGCTTTCCACGTTGCTCCAATCTGTCGGAGCAAAGATTACATGCCCGAGTATTCTGGAATCATAATCATCCGGCGGTAATATAACTTTGTGACCAAGGTGGCGCTTGAGGTAACACTCCCGCACCCGCATATCCCTCAGGGCCGGGGCGGTGTCCATCTCGGAGATGGTGCCCTCACGCGCCGCAATTATCCGGGCGCCGATCAGTCGCTTCCATGCTTCCTGCCCGGGGATAGTGATTTGCTTACCTTCCGCAAAATCAAGCGTCGCTCCGAGAATATCAAAATCACTGCTTTGACGGATCAAGAAGGGAAGATTGTCGCCTCCCGGCCGCGGCGCCATTTCGAGCATGATCGCCTTACCGTCTCGGACGATAAAATCGATCATGACAAAGGATCTTTCGACTCCCAGAGCATGCGCGGCCTCGAGAAGTTGATTTGAAAATGCGTCCTTATTGATGGCCGGCGGCAATTCCATCGGAAGGATATAGCCAAGCGCCGTGCCGAAACTGTTGTTGGCCGAAAATATCTTGCCTGCTATCCGTATGATTTTGATCTTATCCCCATCGACAATAAAATCGGCGCTGAATTCCCTGCCCTCGATAAATTCTTCCCCAACGAAAACGGTATGCGGATCGGGCTGGCTGCTTCGTCCGTCGGCCAGGTACATTCTGATGTTGGAATGTTTCTCAAGCTTTTCTCTTATCTGAGCGAAGGCCTTCCGGCAGTCATCTTCCGAATGACAGGCAAAAGTCAGTTCGCTGCCGCTGCCGGTAAGGGGTTTTATGACTATCGGGCCGCTGATTTGTCCAAGAAAGGTGATTGCTTCGGCAAGGTCGTGAATCAAAGTCATCCGGGGAGAGGGGAGCCCCGCTTCTTCCCACAGTTGCTTGGACAAAAATTTGCTGCGCCCGTTGGCGACGGCACTTGCCGGAGGATAAGGAAGCGAAAATGTTTTTGCTATAAACGAGGTGAGCGCCATGGATTCATCATCGAAACAGGCGACACCGCTCAATTCGAAATTGTGTTGAATAAGAAAATCGCGCAGAATGGTCAGTGTCTTATCGTAGTGCATCAGGTCGCAGAGGACCTCGCTGCCGGCTTCGGGCGGAGGTTCGAAAGCTCCGGCCCGTTCTTTATGATCGGTCAGAAATAGTATCCGCCCCGGATAACGGCGGGAAAGTATCTCGATGTAGTCGGAGGTTGTTCCGACCACAAGCACGCGCTTAGCCGGCATTGGCTGATCTCCGCATTGGCACCTTCTCCATCATCGGAGTGACCGTATTTTCCGGTACTGTGACAGACTGCGGAATATTTGACAGCATATAAAGCGGCCTCGGGGTCAGATGGAACATCGTTTTCCATGAGAAATTTCCGCATAGGAAATCAACGGTTTCCATCCGCTCATTGCAGGCCCGCTGCATGTGATGAGTGTTGATCAGTTTGGCCACACCGGGAAAGGCGGCGTTGGTGCCCCCGGCCAGAAGTACGTAGTTACCGCGATACAGGGCTCCCATGTCGACAGCCGCGGTTTCACCGTCAATAATGATACTGGTTAACCGCAGCCAGCCCTGTTCATTGAGGAAATTCATCAAATCCCGGAAACTCTCGCGGAAACGGGGATCATAGTAATAAGAATCTTCGCCGAAGCGATCGACATTCAGGCGCACCATCTCATCGAAATCATTAAGATTATCATAGCGGAAATGCAGGTCCTTTTCCATGAAGGCGGCAATTTCGCGCTTGATGCGCTTGGCGGTCTTGTGCGAGAACTCATCGAAGTAATTCTCGATTTCATAATTATAGGCGCCCGGTCGGAAGAGGTAACCGATTTCATCGACATTAACCGTGCCCATGCGTGACATGCCCGACGGTTGCAGATAACGGAGATGATATTGCCCCGGAACCGCCTCCAGCATGTCGCGGAGTTCCCGATCACTGCCGGCCATGACCCGGTTCTGTTCCAGCCAGGTTTTGCCGGTCCAGGTTTCACCGGGGAAATAGGCAAAGCTGTCGGTTTCATCGACCCGGCTTAACGGCAGGAAGCCTGTGATACGACCGTTATTTTCGGAGACGATAAAATGGGGAGGCCGCTGGAAATTTTTCTGGAAGCAGTCGCGGACCTCCCAAAGGTCGGTAATAAAATCCGTCGGCATGATCTGCTTCCAGATACTTCGACATTCGTCGAGATCTGAAATAATACGCATGCTTCTCATGGTTAGTACCTGAGATTTACATTCGTAATGACATGCGACCCGCCGAAATAATTACGGGCGAACTCTTCCACGACCGCCGGGTCGTACGGCTTGCAGCTGAATACATCAAGATATGTCGTATTGCTCAGGTTGGCGAAATGCGCCGAGATCAGTGATGTTTCAATCAGCTGCGTCATCGAGAAACCGGCCACCCTTTCGTCCTCACCAAAATTAACCACCACGGTCTCACCAAATCGCTTCATCTCAATCAAATCACATAATTCCATAACGAACTTCCTGATTTTTTCGGCATCGCGGATCGTGTCAGGATTGCAGTTGTAGATATCGAAGCTTGAAGCGATGCCCCAAACGGATTCCCGTTTTGCCCTTTCGACAATACTTTCGGTTTTTTCAATTACAGTCTTCACTTTTTCCTCTGAAAAAATGGTTTTTTGTTTCCGGCAACTGCGTTTATGATGCGGTGCCTGTTAACCATTAGATTACACCTGGGCGCCGTCGCTGCTCGTTGCCGACGGGGTTGCTTCCCTGATAAACCTCGTCAGGCTTGCTACCAGGGCGCCCTGTAATGAACGCAGCGTTTCGTCAACGTCTTCGCCCCCGGAAGAGATAACCGCGAAAGAATAATAACCGGAAATAAATCCCGCGACCGCGCATGTGCTTCGGCGAAGGACCGGACCGGGTAAACGACGTTCGATAGCTTGGTCCAGATTGGATTCAATACTCTGCAGATAGTTGAGGAATGGTGTTTCTATTCCCTCGTATCCCATCTGAAGCGTCAAATCAGCACGTCCCTGGAAATAAAGAACAAAATCCTCCCAGCGATTGCTGAAAAACTCGATATGAACGCTGATTATCTTATCCAGCAGAGATGTCAAATCAGTTATGCCTTTGCATTTTTCATCGATAGCGGCGGTAAGCTCATCAAGCATCCCATGGATAAGTTCATTTATCAGCTCCTCCTTGGACGTAAAATAATAGTAGAAAGTCCCCTTGCCGACATCGGCCCGATCGGTGATTTCATCGATCCGGGTCAGGTCTAGCCCCTTCTCGGCAAAGACTTCACGTGCCGCCATCAGCAGTTTCTGCCGGGTCTTTTTAGTCCGACGTTGTTGCCGAGAGCGTTTTTGGGGTCGTGTTTCCAAAGCTGCTACCACTATTTTCTCCACCCGACTATGTCGTCATTACTGACACCACCGTCATTTGTGACAACATAGTCACTTGTGACACTATCGTCATTTTCGACTATATCGTCAGTTTTAACGAAAAAGTCAAGCGAAAAGTTTCAAAAATTCAGTTTTTTTTGATTATTTTTGATTTTTTGTTGATTTGTTGGACAGACGGCTGTTTAGTCGGTAATTTCTACTCTCCGAACATCTTCGCGGGCAAAAAAGTAGGGAAGGCCTTCTTCAATTCCTCTTTTTTTCGTACAGACAAGAAAACTGACTGATTCGAATATGGCCAGAACCTGATCGGGTGGGGCGGAAGGCTCAAGATTCTTATAAATCTGCCCGATTTCAATTCGCATATTTGGAAGCTGCCGGTTGGCGGGATTGACTGTAAGCGCCTTTATTTGCCATTTTTTGATCTTAATATTAAGCTGCTTTTCAAGCTTCAGCCTGGCCTGTTCCACCTCTTCCGGACTTAACATAATCTTGTGTTTTATTTTCTTTTATGCGGTTTCAGCATTTTTTCGGGAGCCAGTAGCCGATCCAGTTGCGTTTTAGACAACAGGTTTTTCTCCAAAACCAGCTCATAAACGCCCCGGTTGGTTTCCAGGGCCTCCTTGGCCAGATCGGAGCAGACTTCATAACCAAGTTTGGGAACCAGCGCCGTGACCAGGCCGATACTCCGCTCCACCAGCATCCGGCACCGCTCCTTGTTGGCGGTAATGCCCTCGACACATCGGTGCAATAAGGTTATCATGCCGTTTTTAAGCATTTCGATTGATTCGAAAATCGACTGAGCTATAATCGGCTCCATGACATTCAGTTCCAGTTGCCCTGCCTCAGCGGCCAGTGTTACCGTCAAATCATTCCCAATCACTTTGAAAACAATCTGGTTGACTACTTCGGGAATGACCGGATTCACTTTTCCAGGCATGATCGAAGAGCCCGGCTGCATCGGCGGCAGGTTTATCTCATTAAAACCGGCTCGCGGTCCTGATGAAAGCAGGCGCAGATCATTGGATATTTTGGATAATTTCACGGCCAATCGTTTGATAGCCGAGGAATACATTACGAAGGCTCCCGTATCCTGCGTCGCCTCGACCAGATTCGGCGCCAGGATGACTTTTAGGCCGGTGATATCGCGTAAATGCCGGATGACTTTACGGCTGTATTGGGGATCGGTATTGATACCGGTTCCGATGGCTGTGCCGCCAAGATTTACTTCAAGAAACAGGGCGGCATTGGTCCTGAGCCGTTCGATTTCCTCTTCAAGCGTCGCGGCATAAGCTTCAAAAGTCTGCCCGAGAGTCATTGGGACGGCATCCTGAAGTTGTGTGCGCCCCATCTTGATAATGTGGGAAAATTGCCGGGCTTTCTTGCGAAAGGACTTTATCAGACTCTGCAGCACTTCGACCAGCTTGATGTTACTGTTTATAAGAGCGATATGCAGCGCGGTCGGGTAGGCATCGTTGGTTGACTGCGACAGGTTGACATGATTATTGGGATGGCAATACACATAATCGCCCTTTTCATAGCCGAGTATCTCCAGCGCCCGGTTGGCGATAACTTCGTTGGCATTCATATTGGTCGAGGTTCCGGCTCCGCCCTGAATCATATCGACCACAAAATGCGGATGCCACCGGCCGTTTATAATTTCATTGCAGGCCTGAGCGATGGCGTCGGCTATCGGCTTCGACAGCAGGCCGAGGTCAAAATTGGCCCTTGCCGCCGCCATCTTAACCATGGCCAGCGCCTCTATCAGGACTGGGAACTGCATCAGCGAAATACCGCTGATATTGAAATTCTCGAGGGCCCGAAGGGTCTGGATACCATGGTAAAATTCGAACGGCACTTCCCGGTTACCCAAAAGATCATGCTCGACCCGGGTCCGCCCGGAAATATACTGCGCTCCGGCGTTGACCACCCGGGTGCTGGTTTGGCGCATCCGGCGCGAAATTACCCGCGCGATGCGGGAGAGTATTTTAACGGCGATATCGGCATCGGCCGCCGCCAGTTCCCGGAATTTTTCCCGGCTGATGGCAAAAGCGGTCGTCTTTATCATGGCCCGGGCCGAGGTCGAGTGCGGGTAATCATCCATCAGCGAACCCTCGCCCAGAAAATCATATTTGGAAAATATCGACAGTCGTTTTTCTTCCCCCAGGGGCGTTCTTTTGAACAGCTCGATCTCGCCGCTGTGTATGATATAGAGATTTTTCCGAGGGCTGTTCTCCTCGAAAATAAGCTCATCTTTCTCATATACCAGCTCTTCCATATTGCCCGAAACCAGCCGCCGTTCATCGTCATCAAGATCCGCAAACAGCTCGATCGACTTGATAAACTCATTTATCATATTTGTTTTCATTCTCTATTTTCCCAATCTTTCAAGAACGGTTTAAATCTTAATACGAAACCTGTCATCGAAAATAGTCGCAACGGCTTATTTTGGCAATTATTAATTCAGGTCAGAATTGACCTTTTTCCATAAATTAACATGACAGGATCGTATAAATGCCGTTGCGGCCTTAGCCGTTTTTTGTTAAGTTGAGTTTTGAGCATATACCCGTTGTGGAGTGAACCGCGTTTGAAAACCTATCTCGACTGTATCCCTTGTTTCATAAGGCAGGCCTTTGATGCCGCCAAGTTTGTCACCGATGATGAAATCATCCAGGCCAAGATCCTTCGCGAGGTTCTTCTGGCTGTCGCCGCGATGGATTTCAACCAATCGCCGCCCATGATGGGGCAGATGATTCATCGCCTGATACGCGGATTTACCGGCATCGATGACCCTTACCGCGACATCAAAACCCGCTACAATCGCTATGCCCTTAATCTTTATCACCAGTTAAAAAAGCAGATCAGTGATTCCGCCGACCCGATCGAGACCGCCGTCAGGCTGGCTATTGCCGGCAATATTATCGATTTCGGCGCCAAACGGGAACTGGATATCGGTGCGATTTTCAGGGCGATCGATCACGCCGTCAAGGCCGAGCTGGACATGGCCGTATTTAGCGACTTTAAGGCGGCGGTTGCGAAAGCAAAAAATATCCTTTATATCGGCGACAATTCCGGCGAAATCGTCTTTGACCGGCTGCTGGTGGAAACGCTCCCCAGAGAGAAGATAACATTTGTGGTCAGGGGGCGGCCGGTGCTCAATGATGCCATCCTTGAAGATGCCCGCACCTCCGGGATCACTTCGATAGTGCCGGTTATCGACACCGGTTCCGATGCGCCGGGAATTATCATGGCCGATTGCTCCGATGATTGCCGGCAAAATTTCGATCAATGCGATCTGATAATCGCCAAGGGGCAGGGCAATTATGAAACGCTTTTCGATCTCAAGAAAAATATCTATTTCATGTTCAAGGCCAAGTGCCCGGTCATAGCCGGGCATGCCGGCGTCGATGAAGGCGACATTGTCCTCTGCCGCAACGTGCAGTCGTAGAGTGCATCGACTATTTTGATAAAACGATAGGAGGGAAGGTGTCTCCGGACACCTGCCGTTTTGCTGCCCCGGCCGGGTGGCATGCCCAAACTTGTTTGGGGATGTTCTTTAAAAGCCCCGCACCAAATAAATTTGGCGCGGCCACCCCTTTAAGGGTTGATATCCTGTCAGGTCCTTTTCACGCCATAGGCAGGAATATGACCAGACAGCCGAATTTCCGGCTTGCCATTCTTCCGAAAAATCATATCTTACTTGGGTGGGTCAATCCATCTTTGAATGACAGCTTTGCGAGAATCCGAAATGTAAAAATGGCTATTTATTAATTATAGGTATCAAATATGCGGTGGTCTAGATTTTGGAATAAAATTGTTACTGAATCCGGAAAGAAAAATGCTCCGGTCAAGGCTCTTTCCAAAGCAATATTAGATGGATCGCTAGCTATGGCTGAAGAGATTCGCCCTTCAATGGAATTTAATACGAAGGAAGAAAGCGACAATAATTGGGTATATGTTCTATTTGAGTTTCAATATTTGCTGTTTCATCTTGTTAGTCGATATGCAGCGATACACTTAGGGCCAGAAAAAAGAAGTGATTTGCTTGAAGATATAGCTCCACTCGTGATCCAGCCGACTTTGAACGCGATCTTCGGTCATTGGCCTGATGATTTAAAAACAAAAATTAATAGTGAATATTATGAGAATTTGGCGAAATCGGAATACGATTATGGGACATGCAAGCAGGTTTGGTCGGATGAGGAAGTAGATGATATGAACGATGTCGTAATATACCGCTTCGCGAAAAATGTCGCTAATCTGATGGGTAATCCACACAATCCGGGTTTGATCTTAGATGTGCAGCGGACCTTAATAAAGGGATTGAATCTAATTCAATTTAACACGCTACTCGAAAAAGTCTATGAGGTATTTTAGGATTTATTGATAGGCAATTTGGAAAAGCAGAACAATTAGGGCAGAACCCGTAGTCACGCCATACAAATAATACGGAGATCATTCTATGTATATTATAATCGCAGTCATTGGGTTACTTCTCGGCCTATTCGCTTTTAGTCAAATTATTTACCCATTGTTTTCTGCTTGGCCAAGAGCCAGACAATTAAAACGAGAAGGAAAATTAGTAAAGCCTATACCAACAGCCACTTTTGTTGCGGCTCCGCTTGTTTGGTGTGCTTTGCTTCTCGCCTCAATTTGGATAGTAAATAACTATTTCCCTGAATATGCCATGTTGTACTATGTTGTTCTTGGTCTTATATTGATAGTAGTTGTTGCTCAAGTTCCGAAACAAAATCGGAATCTTGAAGCTGACTTCAAGGAAAACTGGAGACAATATTTAAAAGATGAATAACAATATGGTCTTCCCCTAAAAAAATGGACACATAGTTAAGATAGGGTAGCTGCCCGTTCGAAGTCAACTGGATTTTTAAAACCCAGGCTCGAATGACGGCGTT
>PGXB01000046.1 GCA_002838945.1 candidate division Zixibacteria bacterium HGW-Zixibacteria-1 | reverse complement strand
AACATCTGAACACCTCCTGTCCTTCGGGACTCAGGATGAGAAAGAATCATAATAATAGTATCCTTTCTCCGTGTCCACTAAATCGGGGGAACTTCAAATCTCTAAGTTCCGAGTTTGTCAGTTCAGTCAAAGATGTTTTCCTAATATTCAATCTAAGTTCTCTTTGTCTATATTCATTTAGCTGCTCTTCCTTGACTACCAGTCTATCTTTGGAATAATCCAAATGTGTTTTTAGTGTCTCTATTTGACCAGCAAAATACCATGTCGAAATAAAGAAACCCCCGGTAAGCCCGAGACCAAATAATATGATGAATGTCAAAGGTGCCGTAATTAATGTACTATAATTTCGCTTGAAAAAATTTATGCTATAATCAGAAAAACCCATTTGTTATGACATCTCCTCTCATACGATAAATGTCTGCCTAAATAATCGGATTTGTATAGACCCGCAGTAAAGTACATAATCAATAAAAAAATTACAATATGAAAATACAACATGAGCAAATTATAAGAATATCGGTTTGTGGCGATATCTTTCAATTTTTCTTGCTAAGTAACATTGGATTAGGCTGGTGGTATTTATAAGTCTTGAGTCTATTATAATAGAATCCCGATAAAATATAATTATTTTGGCCTGTAACATCATAAATAGCAAGACCAAATGAAACGATGCGCCATTAGCTCAGTTGGTAGAGCAGCTGACTCTTAATCAGCGGGCCCAAGGTTCGAGTCCTTGATGGCGCATTTTTTATTGGTGTCGAGTATCGATCGAATCTTCTTAATACCGAAAACCGCAAAATCATATAAAAACAACAGCGTAGCCGCCGCCAGAATTGTCTGGGTTATCTGTGCCGGATAAAAAACCCGCGAACCCTGCCAGAAAGTCACTCCGGACAGCGCCGCAAAGTACAGCATTATTATCAGCAAGCAGGCCGCTCCGGCCAAATCCCGGCGGGCCAGAACAAAAAAGCCTGTTATCGAAAGAACCAGCATCAGCGGCATCCGATAGCCCCACTTAACCGGATAATATATTATTGAAATCCACCTGAAATCAGGAGTTAATTCATTTTGAAGACTGGATATGGCGGTGGCATTGTCCCAGATATTCCGAAAATAGTACTTGATGTATAAAATCGGATGTTTCCTGAATGAATACATCAGAAAATCCAGGGTCTCAGTCTGGGCCCTGCGATAATCCCCGGCATGTATCGGTATCATTGAGGACTCATACATCGAATCCCGGACCTTATCCAGCTCCCACGTCCTTCCGCCCCGCTCATTATTCATGACCTGTGCCCCCAGATAAATTCGTGCCGCTTTCAGGCCGGTGTCGGACACGACAAAAGTATCATGAACCGCCAGATTTCTGATGGCCCATATCGAGGAAATACCGAATATGATCAACATCGTGACCAGGACTCTGGACATAATTCCGCGGCATCGGGAATCCTGCCGTCGTGACGGATAAATTAAAGCGATTAAAATCATAACAAATGGAAATACAAGTGCCACCGACCGCACCAGAACCGCCAGACCGCCCCAGATTCCGGCCCAGACGGCTGTTGACCATTTGTCCGATTTCAAACTTCTGAAAAATTGATGGACCGACAGGCAAAAGAGAAAGAAAAACAACGTTTCGGTCAAAACTGAATTAGCCAGAGTGATCGAAGTCAACGATACTACGGAAATCAAGCCGGCAATAAATGCCACAGGCTTATTGTCCAGAATGATAATTGCAATCTTATAAATTAACAGACAGGATAAGCTGCTTAATATTATCTGAAAAATAATTGCCGGCCAGAATGTCAGGCCGAAGATTCCGGTCAGGACACCCAAAAAAAACGGATATCCGGGGCCGACCAGGAATAAATCATACTGTCCGGATTGGGATTTTCCGAATAAATAATCGGAGGCGCCGATATATTTCGGCGTATCGCTGAAAAGCTGGGTCATACTTACGGAATCATGTCCGGCGGACAGCAGCAGCATGAACACCAGGCGCAAACATAGGGCGGTCAATACAACAATAAGCGGTAATCGATGTTCCTTCCAGAAGTCACTGATCCTGATCATCGGGTGGTTCCTCCGGCGACTGTTGACCGAATATGTGTGGAAAATTTTCTTTTTTAGTGTTGAAAACTACAAGAACCAGCATCGAAATCATAAATACCGTAAAGTAAAACATCGACCATGATTCCATTCTTCTGTCAAGAGAACGTATCTGCCACTTCATTTCACCATTATTTTCCGAACCGGGTATTGGCTCTGTCATAATTGTTACCTTGTGAACATAACGTGATTTGAGCCAGTAACTGCTGCTGGTTGCAATATATACTGTATTATAAATATCCGGCAGATCTTCCTCGTGTATGTATATATTCGCGCTAGCCATCTCATCTCGAGCCTTCTTCATCTCGCCGACCGGATTGGTTGTCTGATAAGCATTAATTAAACGTGGTGGGATTTCATCCGAATACTTAATTCGATGGAATTCATATTGCCGCAGCAGAATGCCGCCGGCAATGAATATGGCCAGAAGCGCCAGGAAAGATAATAACCGTGGAACCTTTCTTCCCCTGATAAATTGGATCATTGGCCTCTTTCGAATTTCTTGAAAGTGGTTTGTGTTGCTTATATAATAACGTTTTGGATGAATATGGTCAAGTTTTGAAGCAAGCTTGATTAATCGGGAGGCAAGAGACGTGAATATTATATGCAGCAGCCTTACTCTGACCGAACATTTGGCTGCCCTAACTATAAGGAGTTAAAAGCATTACAATAAAAATTCTTCTTGAGGTAAGACTGAATTCTTGCGGTGAATCGTTATTTTATGTGCTTGAGCGCTTCTGCATAAAGGGCCGCTGCCAAAATTCCGCTTGAAATTGGTTGCCACAGAATGTAAATTAATTTATGTCCTATCTGCTTTTAGTCGAACCGCGTCCAATTTATTCCAGGGAGAACTAACCATGCTTATCCGGCGATTCCAAACCGCAATTTTAATGATGCTGACCCTTATAATGCCGCTCGGCGGCGGCACCGGGTCATTTGTCTCGGATAAAGGGCTGATTGTCACCAACCATCATGTTGCAGTCGGCGCCGCCCAGAAACAGAGCACCGTCGATCAAAATTATCTTATCGACGGTTTCTATGCCGGTTCGCTCGAAGAAGAGATTCCGGCCATTGGTTACAACGCCTATGTTACACTGACAACGGAAGATGTCACCGAGCGGGTTCTGGCCGAAGTGAACGATAGCATGAATGATCTTGAGCGCCATCAGGCTCTCGAAACCGCCCAAAAGAAAATTGTCAAAGAGGCCGAAGAGGGACGCGATGTCAACTGCGAGGTGGCCGAGATGTTCGGCGGTACGAAATTTGTCCTGTACACCTATTTCAAGATTCGTGATATTCGGATTGTTTATGTCCCGCCGTACTATATCGGCAATTATGGCGGCGATATCGATAACTGGATGTGGCCGCGCCATGTCGGCGATTTTTCGTTCCTCCGCGCCTATACTGCACCCGACGGCTCCTCGGCCGATTATGCGCCTGAAAATATTCCGTATCATTCAAAAGTCTGCCTGCCCATATCCTCCGCCGGCGTTAAAGAAGGCGATTTCGCCATGGTCATCGGTTTTCCCGGAAGCACCAGCCGTTATGCCTCATCCTATGAAATCGAAAATCTGGAAAAATATTACTATCCCGACGCCATTCAGGCCATGAACGTCCGGATCGCCATCCTCGAGGAAGCTTCGGCGGCCGATTCATCCGTGGATATCAGGCTGGCTTCACGCATGCAGGGCATCAATAATTATCAAAAAACAGCGTCGGCATGATGGAAGGTTTTCAAAAAGCCGGATTGTTGGCGATAAAGAGAGCGGAAGAAAAAAAACTAACAGAATTTCTTAAGAGTGATCCGGCGCTGTACGAAAAATACGGGCAGGTTCTCCCGGAATATGACAGCCTGTACAAAGAACAGAACAAAATAGAACTGAGGCAATTGCTGCTCCGCGGAGTGTCATATAACTGCGACTTGTATGATGCCGCCCTGACTCTTCACAAATGGGCCCTGGAACGGGAGAAAGATGACGTCGACCGTGAGCGGGGTTAGCAGGATCGGGATTCGATTAAAACCAGGGAATCGCTCGAGGATATGCAGATCAACTTTGTCGAAGGTGTGGACAAAACAACCATGAAGTACTATTTCCGGCGCCTGGTCGATCTTCCCCCGGATTTGAAAATCGCCGCGATCGAGAAAATTGTCGAAGGCAAAAAAGGCGGGGAAAAATATAAATATCTTGATGAGTACATCGACAGGCTTTACGCGAAAACAGTCCTCGGCAATAAAGAAAAAAGGCTTGAGCTTTTTGGAATGAGCCGTGAGAAGCTCGAGAAGCTGGATGATCCTTTCATTCGTCTGGCAATAGCGCTTCGCCCGGAACTCGATCGCTTCAAGGATCACAGCAAGGAAATTTCCGGCGCCGAGCAAAGACTCCAGCCCAGATTGATTGCCGCTTACGCCGCCTGGAGGAACGGACTCATGTACCCCGACGCCAACAGCACCATTAGATTCAACTATGGTTCAGTCAGGGGATACAGCCCCAAAGACGCTGTCTGGTATGATTATCTCACCTCCTTGACCGGAGTAATGGAAAAAGAAACCGGCATCGATCCCTTTATCGTTCCGGAAGAGCTCAAGGATGCTTTTGGGATGCACGACACGGCCGGCTTTACCGACAGCCATATCAACAATGTCCCCGTCAATTTCCTGACCACCAATGACGGCACCGGCGGCAATTCCGGAAGCCCGGTCATAAACGGCCGGGGAGAGATTATCGGATTGCTTTTTGACGGCAATTATGAAAGTATCGCGGCCGATTACCTGTTCGATGAAAAACTCGTCCGCTCCATCAATGTCGATATCCGATACATGCTCTATCTCATCGATCGGGTATATCACCTTGACGCTTTGAAGAATGAATTGACGGTGCATTAAACCTGCAAATAAAAGGGGCGACCGTGAAGGCCGCCCTTTTATTTATTCAATATATAATATCATTACAATGCCGATTGTATCCGGCACTCCAGCGCCACGTTGGAATAATTATCGAAATCCTCCGAGACCGTCACGCCCGTATAAACTTTGCCGAATAAATATGTCGCGAAATTGACATGATACCGGTTGTCCTGCCAGCCGAAAACCGGGTTGTGCATTCGGTCAAAGCTGACAATGGCCCGGTTGGATTGAAAGATACCATAGGCCCAGCCCGGATTAAATGACAGGTTGGCATCGAACCGCCGGAAATTGGTCTCCGTTTCGATATAATTAACACGCAGGGCCGCCTTGCCGTACTCGTCATAGCGCAGGAACAGAAGCGGCGAGTCGAAATGGCGGTAGTTGTCGGGAATCAATTGCGACAGCATCAGCGCCACGTCGAGATCGAGCTGTCCGGAGAATACTTGATTGTCGAAAGTCGGCCGAACATAGTGCGAGCCGGCATCGCCGAACATGATTCGAAAGTTGGTCCATTTGTACGTGCGCGGCACCTCGAGATAATTGAGCGAAAATGACGGCAAATTCGCAAAATCACCCCGGTTGTTGTAGCGCCCGATGTTGAATGAGTATCCAAAATCTTCCTGCCAGCCGCCCGCCAAACCGCCCAGCATGAATTGCTTCGGCAAATCGGCCAGAAAACCGCCGGTGAAACGCTCGTATTCATCCGGCTGGGATGACAACCCGCCAAAAAAAGTTAACTTGTCATATCGGTACTTGGCGCGGACAGAATAGATCTCGCTGCTTTCACCGGAAACATTGCTGTAGTCGAGGCCGACGGCAAAATTCAACGCCCCCGATTTTCCCATAATGTATGCGGCATAGGCATCGACCGGCTTCATATTATCGCTGTTCTGTTCGACGAATATGCCCTTGACAAAAAATCCGGTAGCCGTCAGAGGCACCAGCCCGGCCAGCCGCAGATCGCGAACATCGGGCTTCAGATAATTATGCGTCATCAAATACCGCGCTTCAAGCACCGGGAAATTGCGTTTATCCTGCAGTCTGATGCGTCCCAGGTACTGCGAAGCATCGATCGATGTGGCCGGCGGAGGAGTACCGTCTTCGGGAATCAATGTCTCAACCGCCTCATCCCAGCGCACGGTCATTTCCGAATTGACAATTTGAGCCTTTACGACAGTTGTAGACAAAATACTTATGACCGCGAACAATAACACTCTTTTCATAAAAAAACTATCCTTGTTGAAAAGTGAATTCATTTCAACCCTCTTTAAACTTTATCCAAAAACAACGACGACCAAAGTCAAAATCAGGCCGTTAAGCAGGTAAAATAATCTGACCTTACTTCCTCGGCCGTGAAGCTCGACCCAATCGTCGGTTTCCCTTATCATTTTATCTACTTTGTAAGCCAGCGGCAATGTTATCAGTGAAGACAAAGCCGAGAAATGCAGATAGCCGCTGATTACCAGCCCTATGAATGTAAAATAGGTGAAAGAAATGAAAATACGATATCCCCATAGCGAGCCCCTTCGCCCGAGACGGACGGCCAGGGTGTACTTACCGACCCTTTGGTCCGTTTCTATATCGGGAAATGACTGGTAGTATAATATAAGGGCCACCATCAGACCGATAGGCAATGACAGCAGAAGCGGCCTCATCGAGGACTGCCCGGTCAGCGCGACATACGTCCCCACCACCATGACCGGCCCCATATTGATTCCGACAAACAATTCGCCGAGACCATGATAGCCATAGCGAATCGGCCGGGCGGTGTAGTAGATGGACGAAAGAAACGCAAAGATCATGATAAAAATCAGCCACCATGCCTGCGACACCCATAAAATCCAGAGTCCAAGACATAAAGCCCCGATATAGGCCGCGATCATGAAATTCCTGATTTGCGGGAGGGTTATCGCCTCCTCCTGCAAAACGCGGCTGCCGCCGATCGAGTCACCCTCATCGGCCCCGGAATAATACTCGAAATAATCATTGGCCAGATTGGTATTAAGATGCACCAGGAAGGATGCGGCCAGTACCGCCAGCCAGCGCCAAAGATTCCAGGATCCTTCGCCGGCCGCCAAAACACCACCGAGCGCGAGAGGTACCATGGTCGCGACAAAAAACTGGGGACGGCTCGCCTGGTACCATGCCTTGATTACGACCCCTCTCAAACCACGATACCTTCATGAAGATAGGTGATGCCAAATGTCATCGAAAAGGCTTTGATATCTTTTAATCCAGCTTTCTCGAACTGTATACCAAGTTCATCAGGCTTTAAAAAATCCTCGATTGAATCGGAAAGATAATTGTAGGCGCCTTTATTGCCGGATATCAATTTCCCCACTATCGGTATGATATTTTTAAGGTACCATTTGAAGAACCGGCCCATCATGGTCTCGCGCGGCAGGGTCATTTCCAGCACCATAATTTTACCGCCCGGCCTGACCACCCGCGCCATTTCGCGCAGCGCGCCAATGCGGTCGGGAATATTCCTGAAACCGAATGCGACCGTCGCGGCATCGAATGTGTCATCCGCGAAGGGAAGCCGCATGGCGTCACCGGCGATATATTCTACTCGTGATGCCAGACCGGCGCGGGCTGTCTTGGCCGCAGCGATGTCGATCATGGCCTTCACGAAATCAACACCGGTTACTTTCAGTTCCGATCGTTTATGGGCCATGGTGATGGCCAGGTCGCCGGTTCCGGTTGCCACATCGAGGACATGACGCGCATCCGCGGGCAGCCGCCTTGTGGTGAAATTGCGCCATCTTATGTCCTGACAGCCCGAAAGAACATGATTCAGCAAATCGTAACGGGGCGTGATGGTGCTGAATATTTTCTTGACGGTCCTTATCCGCTCTTTCTCGGACCATTCATTCAACGGTTTTTTATTCAGATTCGGTTCCATCGGCAAAAAATGCGCTCCATAAAATCAAATGTTTCATAAAGGATGACGCCCAGCACCGCGAGAGATACCATCCCCGCGAATATCTGAGGGATATCGGCCCGGCCCCAGGCATCGAGAATGTAAAAACCCATGCCGTACTTCGTACTGATCGACTCGACAAAGAAAAGAACGGCAACTACGGTTCCGGCCGCGATTCGCAGTGACGTGAATACGGCCGGAAGGCACGACGGCCAGATGACATGCACGAAAAGATCCTGATTGGTTCCACCCAGGCTGTACAGCGAATAACGTGCGGCCCGATTGACACCGCGTGCGGCATCACGAGTGGTAATAAGAAGCTGGAAAAACAGAATCATGGCCAGCATGACTATTTTCCCCAAATCGCCCAGACCGAAAATTAACAGTACAATCGGAAGCAGGACTATTTTGGGTACGGGGTAGGACAGATATATCAACGGTTTGGCTAACCGGTCAATCTTCGGCGTCATGCCCAGGAATAATCCCAAGGGAACCGCCGTCACGAATGAGATTGCCAGCGCGGCCATGATACGAAAAACCGAGGCTCCGATATGCTGCCAGTATTTTTGCGAGCCGGCATCGTCCACCAGTTTCAGCAGGACGGTAATCGGCCCGGGCAGGGCATAATTGCCGGCCATCATGCTGACAATCTGCCAGAGGATTATCAATATCGCCAGGGTATATATATACCGCAGATACTTACGCATTGTACTTTTCCAGTTCGCTTCGCAGCTGCCGGGTCATCGTATAGAACTGATCCGACGCCCGGTAGTCGGCATTTCGGGCCATCGGGTTATCCAGCACGTTGGCTATTTTTCCAGGTATGCCGGACATTATCATTATTTTTTCCCCAAGCCTGACTGCCTCCGGAATATTGTGTGTCACCAGAACCATGCTCAGTCCCCGCGTCCGGCAAATACCGGCAATCAGATCCTGCAGTCTTTCACGGGTCAAAGTGTCCAGCGCCGCAAATGGCTCATCCAGCAACAGCAATGATGGCTTCAAAATCAGCGCCCTCCCCAGTGCCACCCGCTGTTTTTGCCCGCCGGACAATTGCTGTGGATAAAGATCGGCCTTGTCGGCAATATCCAGTTCGGCCAGCATGTCGTCGATTGTACCACTGTTTGTTTTCTCGCCGCGGATCTTCAGGCCAAGTTCGATATTCCGGCGGACCGTTTTCCATGGGAACAAACCGTACTCCTGCAGCACCAGACCAATCTCCCGCCGCGGGCCGTCGAGCCTGCGGCCGCCGAAATATACCAAGCCCCCGTTGGTGCCTTCCAGCCCGGCCAGCATCAGGAGAAGGGTCGTTTTGCCGCAACCCGACGGTCCGACCAGAACAATTGATTCGCCGTTTCCGACCGACAGACTGATCGGCGCCAGCGCCTCGACAACACTATCTTCGCTTCGATATGTCTTCGAGGCATCTTCGACTTCAATCAGATTATGGGAGGAATCGGTCATCGGTAAGTTCATTATAGTCGGGTTTTTTGGATATAACATTTCTTTCAAACAACCAGTTGACAACCGTGGTCAAAGTTTTTTCGGAGGGCATTTTCAATCTGGGAAAACGCGGCACCGGATAAGTCTCTTTGAGCGGCTCGGGAAGCCGCCCGTATTGCACCATCACCGGGCGCGCCGCATCCGGGTTCACATTGATAAACCGGCTGGCGCGATCGACCGCCAGAAGAAATTTCTTGACCGGTCCGGGATTGTTTTTAATGAATTCATCCCTGAAAATCAGCGTCGTCTGACTTGTTGATAGATCCTCATCATCCGCCAGCAATTCCGCTCCGGCAGCAATTGCCGCCGTTACCAGCGGCTCAGGAAGTGTCGCGGCATCTAGCTGCCCGGACAGAAGCATCTGCATCCTGAGTCCGATATTTTTCACCTCGGTAAAGTCGATGTCATCGGCGCTCAATCCGCCGGCCATCATCAATGACTCGGTCAGATAATCGATCACCGAATTTGATGACACCGCCGTCGGCACTCCTTTCAAATCTGCTATCTTATTAAAACCGCCGCCCGGTTTTCCAAGAACACCAAACATGCGCCGGTCGTAGCGGGTGTCATAGCCCGCCGCCACGATGGCGATATCCGAGCCGTTGGCCTCGATTACTGCCGGCGTGAAAAGATCACCGAAATAGCCGTCAATCGTTCCGGATATGATAGCAATGTCTTTCTCGGAGGCCGAATTGAAATTCACCAGCTCGACTTCGAGCCCATACTCCACAAAATATCCATTGGCTTCTGCAACAAAAAGCGGTAAAGCCTGAAGTGCCGGAAGAGTTCCGAATTTTATAATATTGCTTTCATCGGCGGCCTTCTTTTCCGAGCCACAGCCGTTAAACATAATTGTGACCAGAATCAATGATACTGTTATAACGTTTCCGATTTTCATTTAATTCCCCTTTTATTCGCTTTTTCTCCGAGGCCGCACCTGATGAAGTCAACTGTCGAATCGACCCACTCATGCAATTTGGCTTCATCAGCCAGATAAAAATCGGACGTCGGCGGCAGGAACTCGATGTAGTACGATCGAAGAAGATTATTGGAAATGACATTCAGCAAATAAACCGTCTTATCGACATCGATATCCGGTCTGATATCACCCCTTTTTATGCCCTCCCGTACGATTTCCTCCAGAAATGACTGCGCCTTCCGATGCAGCGCTTTTAGCTTATTTACACCGAACGGCGAATCACCGGACTGCAACACGTGAAAATAAATACGGGCCAGGTGAGGGTGCTTTTTAATAAATCGAAAACCCGAAAAAAGAAGATTATGAAATTGCGAAAAGAAATCCTGATCGACTGATTCGTCGCGGACTTTTCGCAAGTAATCCTTCACCCTGTTGGTGGCGGCATTCAGGACAAAGTCAAAAAGCAACTCCTTGCTTCGAAAATACTGAAATATCGATCCCTTGCTGACCCCGGCCACTCTGGCCAGAGTGTTCATCGAGGCCTTCGTATAGCCCTGGTCGGTGAACTCTGCGGCGGCGGCCTGAAATATATGCTCCTGCTTATCCTTTTTCAGGCGCTTGAAAACTTCAGTAATATATTCATTGCTCATACAATACATCCTTTAATGACCATGTGGTCATTTTAAGCAACTTGTGACAACTTGTCAAGAAGCTGATTATCATATTTTTTGAAAAAAAACGAGAATATTATCGTAATATTCTATATAGCAATGGCTTATCTTATCTTGACTACGCTTTCAAGTAATTAATATGTAAGAATTCATGATTCCGGGAAGCTAATATAGTAAAATAGATTATATTATACATTAGAGAGGAGGCCCTATGAAAAAAACATTCTTATTCTTGTCAATCGGCTTATGCCTTGGCACATTCATGGCAATTTTTGCCCAGGAAGAAAGTGCCGGAATCACCCGGCCCGCGGTAAAAATCACCGACCATATTTATAAAATAACCGGCGACGACCAATTCGAAGTCAATATCACCATTTCGGTCGGCCCTGATGGTATCCTGCTGGTCGATGCCGGGACCGCCGCCATCGGCGAAAAGCTTGTCAATATTATTGACAGCCTTTTTGACGGCCTGGTCAGGTATATTATTAATACCCATGCTCACAACGATCATACCGGCGGCAATAAATATTTCAAGGATGAGGCAACCATTGTTGCCCACAGTAACGTCAGAGAGCGCATGTCGGGGAAATATTTCGCCCTGCCGCCGCTTCCTCAGGATGGGATGCCCGACACCACTTTCGACAGCGATTTTACCCTTAATTTCAATGGTGAAGAAATTCAAGTGAAACACTTTCCGACCAGTCATACCGATAATGATGCGGTTGTTTATTTCACCAAGTCAAAGGTCGCCTGTATGGGGGATTTATTGTTTTCCGATAATTTCCCGTATGTCGATGTTCCCGGCGGCGGCAATGTTGATGGATTTTATACTTCCGTCGGTCAAGTAATTGAATGGCTGCCGGAAGATGTCGTACTCATTTCAGGCCACAGGCGCAATTACAATCTCGATGAACTGCGCAAGTATCACGATATGCTCGGAACGACGATTGATATCGTCCGCAAACAGATGGCGAAAGGTAAGAGTCTCGATGAAATTGTTCAGGCTAAGGTTCTTAGCGAATGGGATGCCTGGGGCACATGGTACATTATCAATGCCGATAACTGGATACGGTGGATATTTGCAAGCCTCTCGCAAACATCGGCTCCGGCCATAGTCTCGATATGCAGGCCGTTGACCGAGACAATCACGCAAAAGGGCGTTGAAGAAGCGGCCAAGCAATATCGCGACCTGAAGGCGAATCATGCCGCTGAGTATAATTTCGATGAAAACGAGTTGAATGTTCTGGGTTATCAATTGATGGCCCGCGACATGATTGATGCCGCGATTGGGATTTTCAAACTCAATATCGAAGCTTACCCCGAATCGGCCAACACCTATGACAGTATGGGCGAGGCCTATATGAATAAGGGCGACAAGGAGCTGGCCATTAAGAATTACGAAAAATCACTCGAGCTCAATCCGGAAAACGACAATGCCAAATGGGCCCTGGAGAAACTTCGCGGCGAGTAAGGCGAGCCTGATATCAGCGGGATCATGCCGCCCGACATTTTCCTAATTCGACCAGACCGTGTACCCCCGGCGGCGGAACTTCTCGGTAAGTTTCTTTTCGAGTTTCATGGCCCGCTCGCGGCTCCTGATCGGATTGTAATCTTCATACATCTCCGGCAGAAGGCAGACACCCCAGCGGCGGACCTTGCGCGAGTACAGCGGAAAACCTTTTTTGGATCTGCAGCCGGTGATATGCTCTTCATAGCGCGCTTCGGGGGATTTCGATGTGTACCCGATATAGATACACGGTTTGTCGGCATCCATTTCCGGGTTGGCCTCGCGGGCGGCCCGGGTCAGGGCAAAACCCTCATCGAGTTTTATGATATAGACATGGTACTGTCCTGCGGCCATTCCGATAAATCATCCTCCAATGATTTCATCGGCACTTCGCGCCGTCTTTACAGCGGCGGTTGTGCGGCCCGGGCAGCCTTTTTAACCATGGTATCGATTTTGGGCAAAAAAGAAGCCGGGGCTATTTTTGAAGAATTATACTGTCGGCTCGCCCCGGCATAGAAGATTGCACATATAATACGTTCCTTTTATGATTTCGTCAACTAATTTATTTTTTTATTTCAAGATTTATTCTGTTTTTTCTGCTATTGATTCTTATTTCCAACCCCTGTCCACCCAAGCGGAAAGCCCTTCCGCAGGCGGGAGCCTTCCCGACAGGTTCCGGGTGCTGCAATTGCCATGAGTCGTTGGGATCGCTCCGGCTTTATTTTTCCGCAACCGTCCCGGATAGCAAACCCCCCCATTTAATACCCAATAAGGGCTGTATTTATGAGAAAAATCTATTGTATCATAATGTCTGTTATTCTCTTACCTGAAATTGGCTTTGTTTTTGCGTTTTTAAAAAAGTGCAACATTACTTCCCCGGCAAAAAAATGCTTCGCCCCCAATATGGCATAATTGTGAGCGGCCGGGTGGCATTCCCAAACTTGTTTAGGGATGTGTTTTAAAAGCCCCGCCCCAAATAAATTTGGCGCGGCCACCCGGACGACAAATCGAATTCTTGACACACTCAAAGCCATACTCATTATAAAACCCCCCGGACGGAATTAACATCGATTTGATGTCATAATTGCGGCCTTATGCTGATTTGCAGCTACCTCACCGGATGGGTGAGGTGCCGGGTGGATGAATTGCAGAAATGAGGCTTATTGTCATAACAATCTAACCCACAGCCCGCCGAGGCGGGTGGGGCACCCAGGCTTTTTAGTAGGCTGGAGTCCCCCGCGAAACGCGGGATCTTCGACGGAGACTCCATCCCGACTAATACTAATAAAGGGGATGGCTGCGTACCATCCCCTTCGCGAACAACACTAACTGAGTGAAGCGGTTTTCGGAAAAACCACCTCAATCGATGCGTAAGGAGGTTTTGCCTAGTATCCCGTCCTTTTTATTCTGTTTTATTATGCCCGCTGCAATCATGATGCCCGCCGTGCTCAAAACCGGGCTCGCCGCACATGTTGCCCCCCGTCAATAATTGCCCCTCAAGATAATTCTTCACGATCTCTTCGGGTTTATTCACCGGGGCGCCGCAGACAACCATTATCCCGCTGCTTTCGAACAAACCGATGGCCCTGCCGCCGATCCCTCCGGCAATTACCATATTGCATCCTAACTGGCTCAACCATTGCGGGAGTACCCCCGGTTCATGCGGAGGCGGTACACATCTTTTGATTTCCATTATTCGCTTATTTTCGGTATCAACATCGATCAAAGTAAATTCCTGGCAATGGCCGAAATGCGGGCACAGGACGCCCTCTGCCGTCGGTACTGCTATTCTCATTTTTTCATCTCCATTAACTCTATTCAAGTTTTATCAGTTTATTCTCTGGCATTGGCGCGCTTTTCTTTCCGGAGAGCGTTTTGCTTTGAAGTCTCTCCCAGATTTTCCGGATCTGTTCAGAAGCATTATTATCCGAATATTCCATGATCGAAACGCCCCCCAATTGTGCCCTCGTGAATGACACATCATAAGGAATCATGCCCAGAACGTCTATCCCTTCCCGATTTGCATACTCTTCGATTTCGGCGCTAATGTTGCTATTAATATCGAACTTATTGATACAAACCCCGACCGGAATTCTGAAATGCCGCGTTAACCGCACTAACCTTTCCATATCATGAAATGCCGACATCGACGGCTCGGTGATTATGAGAACATAATCGGTGCCGGTCATTGATGCAATCACCGGACAGCCGATACCGGGGGGGCCATCGATTATGACGAGACCGATATCATTGTGTTCCGCGATTCGAGAAGCCTCCCTGCGTAAATGCGAAACCAGACGACCCGAATTGGCCTGGGCAATGCCAAGCCGCGCGTGTACCATCAAGCCGTACCTGGTTTCCGAAATATACCATTGACCGCTGATATTTTCATTGAGATCAATGGCTTTCTCCGGACAAAAATAGGTGCACACACCGCAACCTTCGCAGGTGAATTCATCAATCCAGAACTTCTCTCCAAATCGCGCCTTGACATCGGGCGCATTCCTGATGGCCCCGAACCGGCAATATTCGGTACAAATGCCGCATACCATGCATTTTTCCTGATCGATTGATGCCCTGCTGCCGCCTCTGAATTCCTGCGGCATACCGAATCTGGCATCAAGGATCAAGTGCAGATCGGCCGCATCGACATCACAATCGACCAAAATCTTTTTCTCCGCCAGGGCGGCCAGCGATGCCACCAGACTGGTCTTGCCTGTTCCCCCTTTACCGCTTAGTATTACCAGTTCCATCGGCCGCTACCCTGTCTTTTATTTTTTCATAAACTCTCAGCAGACTCTCGCCGAGGTCATTATTATGCATCGCCATCAGATCACCACGGGAATAGACTTCGGCAACATGCCGATCAAACGGAATACTGTGCAATATCTCGATCTTTTCCCCATAACAGTACTCTATGACCCGTCCGTCACCGATATCCGATCGGTTGATTATCACCCCGAAGCGCAAACCCAGCGCCCTCACCATCTCCACCGCCAGCTTTAAGTCATTCAGACCAAACGGCGTCGGCTCGGTGACAAGAATTACATAATCGGTCCCACTGATTGCTTCTATGGCAGGACAGGAGGTGCCGGGCGGAGCGTCAATAAAAGAGATCCCCAGGATTGGCATGTTCCTTTTGAGGACCCGGGTAAGAGGCGGTGAGATTGCCTCACCGACATTGAGCCGCCCTTCTATGAAACGCACCCCCTGTCCTGTACCGTCATTTATAACACCAATCGGCCGATCGACTTCTTCAATTGCCTTCTCCGGACAGAGATGGTGACAGCCGCCGCATCCGTGACACAGAGACGGAAATATCAGCACTTTATCCGCGACAACCGCGATGGCATTGAACCGGCAAACTTCAGCACACACTCCACAGAAATTGCACTTACTATAATCCACCTGCGGGATCTTTACGCTGACTTCGGTGCAGCTTTCATACGAAGGCTTGAAAAAAATATGCCCATTCGGTTCCTCGACATCACAATCGATATATGATACCGCCTGCCCCGTTTGGGCAAGCGCATAAGCCATATTCGAAGCAATCGTGGTCTTGCCGGTTCCACCTTTGCCGCTGGCAATTGATATTTGCAATCAGCCGGTCCTTTCTCTACTTCCTGGTCATCACCTGCCCGCACTTGGGGCATTTCTGATTGATGCAGGGAATACCCTGTTGATGAGGCGCCGTGGCACCGCATGCCGGGCAAATACATTCTCCACCCGGACCCAGAGCACGTCCACCGGCTCCGCCGCCACCGCCACCACCGCCGCCGCCACCGCCTCTATAAGACATCACTCGACTCCTTTGCTTGATCTTGATTTCTCTATCTCGCCGATGCGCTGGTTGACATCTTCAAGCATCTCGCCCAGATGACCGGCCTGTTCCTTCAGATAACGCAGCTCATCTTTCTCCGAAAACCTGGCCGTCGCGGCCATCGGCATCGGCTGTGGCATATCCCATCCAGAATATCCCGCGCCGCGCATCCAGCCCGGTTGACCGGTTGCATAGTACATGTGGCGGTGTCCCCGTCCCATGCCTCTCCCGCGGCCCGCTCCAAACCCGCGGCCACCTGTCGGATTCAAATATCCCGGCATATTATATCCGGCGCAAAATCCTCCACCCCGTCCGGTCATCGGACCGGCTCCCCACGGGCCTGTTCTGTCTCCACCTGGCATTTTATAGCTCCTTTCGTTATTTCCTCTGTACCAAATTGCTGTATTTAATCATCGATGATTTCAACTTCATGCGTTATGTCAATGGCTTCCGTCTTTCTTATTTTTGATTCCAGAAGCCTGTTGATCCCTTTATTGACCAGATTGCGTATGGTGCTGTTCGGTTTTTGCAAATCGCTGATAATATAGCCGAGAATGGGCGCGGCCAGCGATGCCACCCCGACGGTCCGGCCGGTTTTGGAATTCATCATTCCCCGCAATCTCCGGCGGACTCTTCCCCCTGAAGTATCCATCTGTTCCGTCTTGAATTGTCTCGGCATAATATTCACCTCTTATCTTCCTGCTCTCGGACCCTTACATCCAATGCCCTTCCACATTGGCGCTGTCGGCCGGTTTAAGCTGCCCGCTCTGGAACAACGCAATCGCCTGGGCTACGGAACCATCGGCCCGCAGCGCCGCTCTTATCCCGGCCGCCGCAAGCGTCCCGAAGGCCTTCGGACCCAGATTCCCCGAAATTACGACTGCAACATTCTGGCGTGCCACAATCTGCGCCGCCTGAATCCCGGCTCCCTGGGCCGCATTTATATTCTGATTATTGTCGATGGCTTCGAATCCCCCGGATTCCGTGTCATAAATGATAAAATACCGGGCCCGGCCAAATCTCGGATCGACATTGCTCGATAAATCCTTACCTTGTGAAGAAATCGCTATTTTCATTACATCTCCCTAATTTAATCGGCCCCTCCGCAACCCGCGGCGACGTTGACAGCGGCCGGATTGTTGCCCTCGCCCCCCAAAGCGGCAGCCGGGCAAAAAAAAATGTTCGTTTTGAAGGTTCCCATTGCAGAAGGCATTAATAATATCCCCAATTCGGCCCCGGAAAAAGGGATTGACCTCAATCCCCGAATCGGCCAGCAGAGATTCCAACTCCTGTGATATGGCGCCGCATATCAGGACCTTGATTCCCAAACTTTGCAGAAACCGAACCTTCTGAATATTATGGAGTTGGGGAATATCGAAAGTTTTTTGAGCAACCACTTTGCCATCATCGAAATCAGCTACCATTAGCTGACAGGCACTGTCCATAACGGGTGAGACCCGCTCTTGCCATACCGGAATTGCAACCTTTGCTATCATGCCTGACTAAAGGGCATGAAACATGCCAATATTTATGCTGACATTGATAATAAATCGTAAGTTATTGTAGTGTAATACAATAAATTTACTAAAAGGCGGGCTTCATGTATCAAAACAGTCTAATATTATTGCAGATATGCAACGAATTCTTAAATAATGGTTGCAATAATGAAACGGTGCTATGGGAGTTTTATGCCGAGCTTCTTGATCTTCCGCCAGAGGGTCGTCTTATGCATTCCAAGCTGGGAGGCGGTCTTCTGGCGGTTCCAATCGTTCTTGCGCAATGCCTCTACAATAAACCTGGCTTCGAGATCGACCATCGACCGTGACTCGATCGCCGGGCTCTCCTGCTCCGGCCGCAGGTTTTCCGGCAGATCATTGACCTCAATAATTCCCGAACGGCAGATCACGAAGGCATGCTCGATAATATTTTCCAGCTCACGAATATTCCCCGGAAAATCATATTGCATCAATATTGACAGCACTTCCGGCGAAATATCCGAAATTAGTTTGTTGCGAGATTTGTTGAAACGGCTGATGAAATGATCTACAAGAATCGGGATATCCTCCCGACGCTCCCTTAGGGTCGGCAATTTGATCCGGATCACATTCACCCGATAGAAAAGATCATCCCGGAATTTTCCGTTCTTGATCAGTTTTTCGAGTTCCTTATTAGTGGCCGCGATAATCCGGACATTTGTTTTGATCATGCCCGTACCTCCGAGAGGTTCATAGGTTCGTTCCTGCAGGACACGCAGCAGTCGCACCTGAAGCGCCGGCGAGATATCGCCGATCTCATCCAGAAATATACTCCCGCCTTCGGCCAGCGCAAACCGGCCCGGTTTGTCCCTGCGGGCATCGGTGAACGCCCCCGCCTTGTAACCGAAAAGTTCCGACTCCAGTAATGTATCCGGAAGCGCCCCGCAATTGACCGTCACAATCGGTTTATCTTTCCGTAATGACAAGTCATGAATGGCCCGCGCGATCAATTCTTTTCCGGTGCCGCTGGCCCCCTCGATCAGGACTGTGCTATCGCTCTCGGCGATACTGGGGAGAATATCGAAGATATCCAGCATCCGGCTGTTTTTGCTGACGATATCCTGAAAGGAATATTTTTTCTTTAGTTCGCGCTGAAGCTCTTCGAGCGTGCTGAGGTCCCGGAATGTCTCCACCCCGCCGATTATATTGCCCGCTTTATCCCGAAGCAAGGCGGTTGAAATTGAAATCGGTATCCGGCTACCCTCGGCATCGATTATATAAACCGGGCGATTGACCACTTGGCGGCCGGTTCGAAATGTTTCACGCAGGGCGCACCCTTTTTCGCAGATTGAGGCCTTAAAAACATCGCAGCATTGCTGGCCGATGGCATCCTCCCGGGCGATTCCGGTTATTTCTGACGCCGCCCTGTTGAAGGACGTGATTTTCCAGTCATTGTTGATGGTAAAAACACCATCGGCCACAGAATCCAGAATAACATCGGTGGTCTCATCTTTTCTAATCTTATCAGTCATCCAATAATATCCCATGTTAGTCGATTATTTCAAATATAGTATATAGGTTGCATTTATGCAACCATCCGGATGAATTATTTTAGCGTGGTTGGTTCAGCCTCTTTAATGCAAGTATTCGAATTTCTGCCGGCTAATTAATAAGCGACCTGGTCTGTTTTATTCCGTACACACCGGCAAGGAACGATTGTCCCGCCTGCAACGGAACTGCGGATCCTGCAATTCTCATTATTTTAGAATCCCTACAACCGCTTTCTGATTTTTCCCCAGGTTTCGGTGATGAGAAAGCTTTCGTCCATGTTGTCGATCATGCGCAGAAATTTCGGCATCGGGACGGCAAAGGTCAAAACATTCGGCGGAACATAGGGCCGCGCGGAGAGATCGAACATGCCCAGGATGGAGCGATTCCTGTTCGACTGCAGTTCGCGATAGGGATAATATATTATCTGCGAACAGCCCGCCCCGGTCGGCGTGATAACCATATTCGGATCGGTCTCGTCAAAATTGGCCAGGCCGAACAGCGCCGCAATCACATCGGGAACAGCGAAAAATATAACCGCCAGCGGCTCATCATCATTGTCGAGCATATCCCATCTTTTGAACACGATATATTCACCGGGCGCTTCAAACGAAACCTGCGACGCCATCTGTAATTTGACCATCTCGGGTGTTTTCTTGTACCGGATACCTTCGACCTCACCGGGAATACCGCATGACAGAAAATATTCGAAATTCGGCCGCGAGGCCTCTTCAAAACCGGAGTTCCGCCTTCCGCCGCCGCAGCCGATGGAAAATTTATCGAACCGGACCGATTGCCCGTGCCGGACTTTTCCCAGATCGGCGATCAGGCAGCGCCAGTCCGCCGATGGGCGGTTTGGCTCGACTTTGGTTTTGTCATCGGTGTAATAAAAGGTGATCGGCAGCTCCGCGCCCGGAAGATACTTGTTCCATCGAACAATAAATTTGTCTTTGATTTCTTCAAGCATACTGATCCCAATAAAACAATTTGATCAGTATATAATTAATAGATTTTAAAACGAGACGTCAACCGGACTTTTTGGAAGTGTTTTTCAGGGACAAACCGGGGCGGGCCCGTTTTTGTACAGGTAGTTTATCAGCCTGGCAACGTCGAGAATATTGACACTGCCGGAAGCGTCGAGATCACCCTTGCTGAGCGGATAGGGAGGCGGCCCCAGTTTATACAAATATTTTATAAGATAGGTCGCATCGAGCAGGTTTATTGCACCGTTGCTGTTGACATCACCGCAAATATCCGGCGCTTCGACCGCAACCGACAGGGCAATGTCGGTGGCAAAATAACCGGTCTGATCGCCGTAAAAGACGGTCGTATGCATCGGCATCGAGAAGAGGCCGCCCTGCGAGAAGGTCAACCTGATTGCCATGACGATACTGTCGCCGGGGTAAAGAATGTTAGAGATTGACGGAAGATTCGGGTCATCAACCACCCAGTAATAGGTGTCATAATAGCCGATCACCGAATCCTGCGAAGCGCCCGAATAAAAATGATCGATGTTGTTGCCGTTGTGCTGAATGGTGTATGATACCACATTGAACGCCGGAGGAATATTGTCTGACAAATAAAGACCGGACAACGGAAATGACTCATGGTTGACCAGCGCGCGCGTGATGATCAGGGTATCGCCAAGCTGAAAAGCGGCGCCGCTGAGATCATAGCGGCAGATGATATTATTGCCCTGCGGATAGATGTAGTCGGCCCCGGCCGTATGGCACAGGGCAAACATGCCAACTATTAAGCCAAATGTTAACTTTATGTTCCGCATCATTTCCTTTTTTTGCCCCCGGCAGGACCAATAGCGAGAAAATATTTAATCATTAATAACCCGGTCTTTTACTAAGATACGGATAATCCACGATTGAGCAAGGAAAAGTTGACAAAGATTTGAAGTCGCGGGTCACAAAAATGGTGGAATCTACTATCTTGTCCCGTATATTTCTATCATGTACTAATTTAGCGTGGAATAAATAAATTTTCGCTATTTATAGCTATTATTAATAAAGAGTATTTTATGCTATCGCGTATTATGATATCCGTGATTTTCTTTGTTATATTGGGAATTGGTGAAATCGCGGCCTTATCGACGGAGGAGAAGATGGAAAAGCCAAAGGAACAGTATTTTGTGCAATTGATCGGAACCAGGGAAGGCTGGCCGGAAAATATGACACCCGACGAAGAGGGGATTATGAACGAGCATTATTATTATCTTAAGGACCTGGTCGCACAGAAGAAAGTCATCACGGCCGGGCCGGTATTCGATCCCGTTTTTGGTTTGATAATTCTGCAGACGGATAGCAGGGATGAGGCGCTTCATATTATAAACAATGAGCCGTCGGTGGTGCAGGGGGTGCATACGTACAAAATCAGCCCGATGAGAGTTTCGCTTTTGGTCGATTACCTTTCGCCGGAACGCTATCCGAAAGAAACATCGGATAAAATCCTGAAGAAAGAAATAACCGTTCCCGCGACCATCGAACGGGTCTGGGATGCATGGACCACCTCGGAAGGCGCCGCGACATTTTTTTCCGTCCACAATAAAATCGATTTAAGATTGGGCGGGCCCTATGAGATATATTTCAACCATGAAGCGGCTTATGGTCAGCGCGGTTCCGAGGGATGCCATATCCTGAGCTACCTTCCCAAACAAATGCTGTCATTCGAATGGAATGCGCCGCCCGATTTCGGGCCGCTGCGCCGCCAGCATACGCAAATTATTTTGCAATTCGAGCCGGTCGGAACCGACAGCGTCAAAGTGACCCTGGCACAGATCGGCTGGGGAGTCGGCGCGGAATGGGAACGGCTGTATGAATATTTCGACCGGGCCTGGGGCTATGTTCTCGAAAATCTAAGGAAAAGCTTTGCGGAAACACCGTCTGACAAGCCTTCAAATTAGATAATTTCTATTGTTTGACTTTGGCCAGGACCGACTCGAACGGATTGAGGCGGATGGCCCGCGGAATTTTGGGCAGACCGGGGAGCGTGAAAGTGAACTCGGTGCCTTCGATCAGTACCCGGGCATAAACCTTATTATCCTTCTCGATTTCGATCTCCAGGGGAACGAACATTTTGAAATTTTCGCCGACTCCTTCGGTTATGACATTGCATATGGCGATATATTTGCCGCGGTCATCTTTCTCGAACCGGTAAGTCAGCGTGTATGTCGGCAGATCATTACCGAACACCCACTGATCGAAGAACCATGACATATCCATGCCGAAGTATTTTTCGGTAATCTTCCTGAAGTCGGCGGTCGAAACCGACTGGCCCTTATATGTATTGTAAAATTCGGTCATCATGCTGAAGAAGGCATCTTCCTTCATCGTTTTGAAATCGATCATCATGTTTCGCAGCATGTGCAGGCAGAAAGCGCCTTTCTCATATATGATCAGACCGTAGTCATCCGGGGTTTCCGTGCTCAGGGTGCGGTAGCCCATTGCAATCGGGCCCGACTCGCGGCCCGAGCTGAAGAGATATTTTCGAATGGAAAATATGTTGTCGCGGTACTCCCGGAGCTGTTTGAGAAACTTTTCGTTGTCGAAGGCGGCCTGGACGTACATGAGTCCGCAATATTCGGCAAAACCTTCGCTGAGCCATTGGTCATGATATGTTTCGTAATCGACACTGACGCCCCACCATTGATGCGCCACTTCATGGGCGCGGGCGGAACTGATATAGCCGGCATCATCGCTCTTGAACCACCCGGGAACGCCCAGGTGAATAAACCCGGGAAAGGCCTCGCCATGCATGGCCATGATTTCGCTGATCCGCATCGGGCCGTAGGAATATGCGCCGAAATAATCGGTAAATAATTTCATGGCGTTGATGACATCTTCGGCGACATGCTCTTCGAGGTTGCTGCCCTCGGGGTTGATGGCTCTGGAGAGGTTGCGGGCGATATCCTTGTGAAGTTCCCGGTCATAGTAAATCTCCATCAGCGGCAGGCCTTCCTCCTTGAATTCATATTTTTTCATAATTCCCAGGCTGAAAGATATATTGCGCGCCGGCTGTTCGATTTTCCACCTTGTGACCAGCGTGTCCCCGGCCGTCCGGCTACCGACCAGGAGGCCCGGTGCCGCCAGCGTCAGGTTCTTCGGTGTATGAAAGGTCGTCTCGAACATGGCGCGGTCGGTCGCGAATGTCGTCGGGTACCAGTTGGATCCCGGCGTAACATAAAGCTGTCCATCGTATTTTTTGGATGGCACCCCTCCATAAAAAAATCGGAGTCCGATCGTTTCGCCGGTTTGATAGGCGTGGTCCAGAATAATGTACAGCGGCCGCGATTTGTTGGAATCTTTCTCATACCTGACATAGGCCAGTCGCTCCGCATGCATATCGATCACGCTGTCGATCCTTATATCCGGATGCAGGAACAATTCAAGCATTTGCGCCGAAGGCGCCACCACTTCACTGGTCATTTCCACGGAGGCTGTCAGGCTGTCATGGGTATTTATGGCGGCATCGATTTTGTACTGATTGACTTTTATATCCGGCTTGGAGATGCCATTGATATCGGCATGAGTATCATCGGCATAGACCGAATAACTGCAGACAGTCTCCATAAACTCCCCGCCGCTGTGCCAGTACCAGTAATGCTTCAGGAGACGCACCTCCTCGCGCTCGAAGGGATTATAGATATAGAAAATACGGTGCGATCCGTCGGATGAAAAATTGGCGGTCAAAAACTGACTGCCGGCAGAATCAATCAGGCTGCGCAATGTCCAGAAAGCGTAATATTTGTTTTCGTCTTTCGTCAGCCACCCGAGGTCCTTTTGGGAGTTGCTTTTTTGACGGTCGGACAGGGTGCCGGTGACCGGCCTTATATGTTTGATAATTTCCTGATACAGCTCGTCGCCAAAAAGAAGGGTCACGCTTTCATAAATCCTGTCGATTGACTCCCCTTCAAAGAACCGCCTCATCTGATTTCTTTCCAGATCAAGGGCGGGCCGGTATTTTACCCGGATCACCCCGGAATAAAAACCCCCATAATATCTTTCCGTAGAATCGATAGTTACGGGCGAAAACAGAACGAACTGCCCCGAATCGAAATCCATTTCCAGGTCGATATATTGTATCACCAGATTCTCAAGGTTGTAAACCCTGGTTTCGAGGCGGGAATCATATATCTGGTTGAAGACGCTTTGAAGCTGCCCGGAGTCGGCGGCAGAAAGAAGCGAGGCGGGCAAAAATGCCGCCAGAACCAGGAGGGCTCTCTTTATGGTAACAAAGTTCATTTTTCAAACCATCGTCAGGATCAAAATCGCATAAATCAATATAGATTTCCATAACTTATCCGGCAATAAGAACCGGTCGTTTCAACATAATTTTTACGCGGAATAGTCTGCGGCGTGAGAGACGAATTGACCGGGGGCCGTATTTCGGCCCGGCCAAAAAGGACATTCTTTCAAAAATGCCATTTAAAAGTCGTTTTGGGCTTGATAAACAGAACAGAATTTATACTTTATTGACATAATGAATGGATTTGCCGAATAGTGAGAGTATGAGAGTCGGAATATTTGAATATAACGGAAAAAAATATAATGTCGGTTCCAGGGGCTTTTTGCTTGATCCCAATGAGTGGGATGAAAATTTTGCGATCGGGATGGCGCCCAGAGTGAAAATCGCGGGCGGCCTGACCGAGGCCCATTGGAAAGTTATCTATTTTATCCGAAATACCTTTGAGAAAATAAACGCCTGTCCGCTGATATATATTGCCTGTAAAAATAATCATCTCGGGCTGGGCGAATTAAAGAGGCTGTTTCCGACCGGGTATCTTCGCGGCGCCTGCAAACTGGCCGGGGTAACATATCGGGACGGCTATTTTCAGCAGTTCTGGCTCGAGGAACATATTGTGCATCATACCCGCATGTATGAGCGCAAATCATATAATACCGATGTTATGGGCTTTTTAACCGATCCGGCTGAATGGGATGAGAATTTCGCGCTGCACAAAGCTTATGACATGAAAATGCCGCATTACCTGACCGATCAACACTGGGCAATTATTTATTATCTGCGCCGTAAATGGGAAGAAGCGGCGATGGTTCCGACCGTCTTTCAGACCTGCGAGGACAACAATATCGACCTGGATATACTGGAACAACTTTTTCCCGATGGTTATCACCGGGGACTGGTCAAAATTGCCGGGCTTCAGGTAAGATAATTCAAAAACTCCGGAAAGAATGCTGGTCTCGCCAATACCTAATGTGTATATTATGATTGATTGACGCGATTTCAATACAGCTGTCACGAGGAAAATATGGAAAATGTTCATATAGCGACTATTGCCGCCGAACTTGGCCTGAACGAACAGCAGGTCAAAGCGACCGTCGCCCTGCTTGATGATGACGCCACTATCCCGTTTATTGCCCGCTATCGTAAAGAGGCCACCGGAAGTCTGGATGAAGTCGCGATTACCGCTATCAGGGACCGCATCGCCCAGCTGCGCGAGCTGGACAAACGCCGCGAAGCAATCCTGAAATCGCTCGAGGAGCGCGAGCTTCTTACCGATGAACTCAAAGAGAAAATCACTGCCGCTGCGACCATGGCGGAACTTGAGGATATCTACCTTCCTTTCCGGCCCAAACGCCGCACCCGCGCCACGATTGCCATCGAGCGCGGACTTGAACCGCTGGCGGAACTGATTTTTGCCCAGGAGAATATCGACCCGTTCAAGGAAGCGGCCGCCTTTGTCGATCCCGAGAAGCAGGTCGAAACGGTCGATGACGCTCTCGCCGGGGCGCGCGATATTATTGCCGCCTGGGTCAGCGAAGATGCCGATGCCCGCGCCAAAATGAGAAAGCTGTTTACCGAGGAGGGGATGCTTCGCTCGAAAGTGATCCTCGGGAAAGAAGCGGAAGGCAAGAAATACTCCGATTATTTCGAGTGGGAAGAATATCTGGCCGAGGCCCCGTCGCACCGCATTCTGGCCATCAGGCGCGGGGAAGAAGAAGGCTTTCTGAGCATGAGTGTTGCGCCGCCCGAAGAGGAAGCTATAGCAATATTACACGAGATGTTTATCAGCGCCGACAACGCCGCCTCCGATCAGGTCAAACTGGCCATCGAAGACGGTTACAAACGGCTGCTGGCGCCCTCGATGGAAACCGAGATACGGGCCGAGTCGAAAAAAGTCGCCGATGCCGAAGCAATTCGCGTCTTTGTGGAAAATCTGCGCGAACTGCTGATGGCGCCGCCGCTGGGGCGCAAACGGATTATGGCCCTCGATCCCGGGTTCCGTACCGGCTGCAAAGTGGTCTGTCTCGACAGCCAGGGGCAGCTGGATCATCATATCGCGGTCTATCCCCATGGAAGCGATTACCAGCGCGAAGCGGCCGCCGCCGAAATCCGGTCGCTGTGCGAAAAATTCAAAGTGCAGGTGATTGCCATCGGCAATGGTACCGCCGGGCGCGAGACGGAAGAATTCATCCGCGGAATGGCTCTTCCCGATCATATCCTGGTCGAGATGGTCAATGAATCGGGTGCCTCGATATACTCCGCTTCCGAGGTGGCCCGCGAGGAATTCGCCGATTATGATGTCACGGTCCGCGGGGCGGTCTCGATCGGGCGGAGATTGATGGATCCATTGGCCGAATTGGTGAAAATCGATCCCAAGTCGATCGGTGTCGGGCAGTACCAGCATGATGTCGAGCAGACCTGGTTGAAACAGAGTCTCGATGATACCGTCATGAGCTGTGTCAACGCGGTTGGGGTCGAGGTCAACACGGCCAGCAAGGAAATTCTGACATATATCTCCGGACTGGGGCCGCAACTGGCCCAGAATATTGTTTCTTTCCGCAACGAGAACGGGCCGTTCAAAACGCGCGATGCCTTCAAAAAAGTGCCGCGGCTGGGCCCGAAAGCATACGAGCAGGCAGCCGGATTTTTGCGGATCAACGATGCCGATAACCCGCTCGACCGCTCGGCGGTGCACCCGGAGAGCTATGGTGTCGTGAAGCAGATGGCCAAAGATCTCGGCTGTACTGTGGCCGACCTTATGGTTGATGAACATTTGCGCAAGAAAATCGTGCTCGAAAATTATATCACCGATAAAGTCGGTATCCCGACTTTGATAGATATCATGGATGAACTCGCCAAACCGGGGCGCGATCCGCGCGCCGAGTTCGAAGCTTTCAGTTTTGACAATTCGGTGCATACCATGGAGGATTTACAGCCGGGGATGACGCTTCCCGGCATCGTTACCAATGTCACCAATTTCGGGGCCTTTGTCGATATCGGGGTGCATCAGGATGGACTGGTGCATATCTCGGAACTGGCCGACAAATTTGTCAAGGACCCGGCCGAAGTTGTCAAGGTGCGGCAGAAAGTGACCGTGACGGTCCTGACCGTCGATATCGACCGCAAGCGCATCTCCCTCTCCATGCGGCAGAAGCGGTAGGAATCATATCAAGATATGCAGAATTTCGTGCGCGGCCCGCCGCGTCGGGTCCACATCTGCCCGTTATCTTGAAAAATCGTAGGGACAGGACACCCGCCCTGTCCTTTTTTATCATACGCGGACAGGGCAATGCTGTACATTATCATGACATGGTTTACATGTGTTATCATGACATAGTTTACATATTGTGGGTATATATTGATCAATCAGGAGGATCAAGATATGCCCTGGAAGAGTCGGAGTGTTATGGAAATGAGAGTGGGATTTATCTCTCGAACCGCAGGTGGTCGGGAATCGATAAGTTCTCTTTGTCGGGAATATGGGATTAGTCGTGTAACCGGTTACAAGTGGTTGGGCCGTTACCGTGCTAAGGGGAGTGTTTTTGAGGCATCGGAAGAAGGTTCTCGACGCCCCCATCGCTGTCCGACGCAGACGGAATCCTTGAAGGCGGGGCGGGTTCTGGAGTTACGCCGGGATGAGGGTTGGGGGGCTCGGAAACTACGGGAATTGTTATTGAGAGAGGGAATTGATTTGCCGGTAATAACAATCCATCGGATCTTGCGTCGGCATGGTTTGGTACCGGGGAAAGATGTTCATCGTCCGGCCACCAAGCGTTTTGAACGGGCGAATCCGAATGATTTATGGCAAATGGATTTTAAGGGGGAGTATCGCCTTGGCACAGGATATTGTTATCCTCTCAGTTTGCTTGATGATCACAGCCGTTACGCCGTGGGTTTGTATGCTTTGCCACATCAGAAGGGGGAGTCTGTTCAACGATGTCTCATTGATGTTTTTGAACGCTATGGAATTCCTTCCGCGATTCTCATGGATCATGGTGTTCCCTGGTGGGGACGGTTGAATCATCAGGGGTTGACCTGGCTGACAGTGTTTCTGATGAAACAGGGGATTGAGTTGCTTTGGAGCGGTGTCGGCCATCCGCAGACGCAGGGGAAAGTAGAACGGTTTCATCGGACTTTGAAAGCCTCCATATGGCACAAAGGCAAGCCGTATGATCTGGCCGGCTGGCAGAAGTTTTTTGACCATTTTTGCGATGTTTACAACCGCATTCGACCCCATGAAGCCCTGAATATGTCGGTTCCGGCAGATCATTATCGACCCAGTACCAAAGCCTATAACCCTTGTCCGCGAGAATGGGAATATCCGGAAGGTGCCTTGATTAAGCGATTGAATTCGCAGGGTTCGCTAGGGTATCGAAAAAAAAGATACTTTGTCAGCGAGGCTCTGGCCGGTGAACCGGTTCAGGTTGAAGAAGTCGATGAACTGCTCCTGGTTAAGTATCGTAATACCTATATCAGGGAGATTCACATTGAATCAGGTCGGACCGCTCCTCCAACCCGCCCTGGTTCTAATAAGTCAGGATAAATCTCATGTGTAAACCATGTCATGATAACAGTTGTAAACTATCTCTTGACAACAAACAACACCGCCCTGTCCTTTTTCATCGTATGCGGACAGCACACTGTGCTGTCCCTACGCTTTATATCGTCGTAGGGGCGACCCTTGCTGTATTGTATCAGGAGATTGATTACAGAATGTATCAGGACATATGTTACAGTATAGGGTATTTTCCTTCTTTAGATGAGGAGGAATGTCATGCCCTGGG
>PGXB01000045.1 GCA_002838945.1 candidate division Zixibacteria bacterium HGW-Zixibacteria-1 | reverse complement strand
ACATCTGAACACCTCCTGTCCTTCGGGACTCAGGATGAGAAAGAATCATAATAATAGTATCCTTTCTCCGTGTCCACTAAATCGGGGGAACTTCACAGTTTGATGAATGTCTAATTGAAGAATTATTCGATTTTACTATCACAACAAATAGCAGTAAATTTACAAAAGCGTTTGTAAATGAAAACAAGGGAAATATTCCCGTGTATAGTGCGTCAAAGGATGCAGACTTTGCTGGTTATGGTAAAATAAAAGACAACTTGCCCAACGTGAAATATTTTAGTAATTGTTTGACATGGAACATAGATGGCTATATTGGCAAGGCATTTTTTAGACAAGAACGGTTTACATTGTCAGAAAAGGTGATACCTTTAATACTAAAAGATAAATACAAAAAGGAAATTGATTACTTGTATGTTAAATATGTTTTGGAGAAAGAGGCAGTAAAAAAGGATTTGGGATTTTCGAATAAAGCTGGTAAGTCTCGCATAGGCGACATAACAATTAGAATCCCCATAAATTTAAAGAGGGGTGGATTTGATTTAAGGAAGCAAAAAGAATTGGCTGCCAACTATAAAAAGATTGAAGATATTAAGGAACAAATATCAGAAGAATTAAAAACCTTCGATAAATCTGTTATAGAATTGTGAACAAGACCAAACTGCAATTGCGCTAGAAGATAGCTAAACAGCGAAATAAATAAAGTAGCCAATATATTTTGATATGTTTTTCATTAAAGCAATGACTCCTTAGGCTAAATAAAGCCATTTAAATTGAGACGATTTGGTATTTCTATTAGTATTCTGCCGGGGAAGCCTTGCGGGGCGCCCAATCGGCCATTTTTAATATTATTGACATCGATTAAAATATATATATATTAAATTATACTGTTCCATAACATTTTTAGGATACTATCCTGGTTATTAAGGCAATAATGAACATTTTTTAAAGCTGTGGGGAGGCTAAGATGAGAAGGACTTTAATTCTCGCCGTTTTTATTTTTCTGTTTGCAGTGTCTTCATTTTCACTGCCGCCGTCGGACGCGGTGATTCAGACTCCGGACGGCACCAGGTCGATAGATAACACGACCTTTATCGATGCCAATAAGATTCTGATGTTTGTCACCAATCATGGTAATTTCGGACGGGATCTTTCCGGGTTTTTCGGTTACGACTACGGCACTTTTTTCCCTTTCACTGACACTTCCCTCATCAGCAGCGGCATGGAGACCAAATCGCCTTTGTACGCCTCGGGTCTATGGGTCGGCGGAAAAGTCGGCGAGGATATAAGAGTGGCCCTTGCCGAATACAGTGATGAATATGTTCCGGGACCGATGTCGGGCGAAACCTTTATGTCCGATGATCCGGCTTTCAGGGTGTACAAACTATATATCGACAGTCTCGGAGACAATCCCAACGATGATTATCTCAACTGGCCCGAGGACCAGGGAGCGCCGGTCGATGATGAGGGCGATCCGCTGATGATCGGTGACCGGATGCTTTGGACGGTTTACAATGACGCCGATCCTTCGGGTCATGCAAATAACGCCGGCTTAACTAACCCGCTGGGGCTGGAAGTAAGGCACACGACTTTCGCCTTTGATCGTAACAATGAAATCGATAACATCATTTTCTTCAGACTGCGCATCAGCAACAAAGGCCCCAATACCATTGATTCCTGCCATTTCTCGCTATGGGTCGATCCCGACGTGGGCGGCGCCGGTGACGATATGATCGGCTGCGACTCACTCCTGTCACTCGGTTATGCATATAATGCGGACAACGACGACAGCCAGTATGGTGGCACGCCCCCGGCAATCGGATATAATTTCCTGCAGGGTCCGATGATATATACCGGTTATCCGGCCGACACGGCCCGGATGTGGGGTCAGGCATTCATGGGTTATAAAAATATAAAGATGACTTCATTCAACAAATATATCAACGGTACCGATCCTGACAATCCGCAGGAAGTTTATAATTTTATGCGCGGTCTGACAAAGAGCGGTGCGCCATACATATATAACGGCTCCCCCAGCAACTTTGTCCATTCGGGCGATCCGGTGGCCGGCACCGGCGATCTGGACAGTTCTCCCGCCGATCGTCGCATGATGCTCAATTGCGGGCCGGTTACTTTCGAATCGGGCGACAGCACCGAAATTATTGCGGCCATTGTTGTCGGCCAGGGAAGCGACCATCTGAATTCGGTGACGGTGATGAAGGAACTGGATTTATTCGCACGGGTGTTATATGAAAATGGATTTGCCGTCCCCGGTGACCGGGTGCATGAGGTGCCGAATGAGTTTCCGAATATCCAAGCGGCCATCGATGCCTCATCGAACGGCGACACGGTTCTGGTGTACGACGGAATCTATCTGGGCAACGGCAACCGCGATCTCGATTTCGGCGGCCGGCTCATCGTTCTCATGTCGGAAAACGGTCCGGAATTTACCAACATTGCGGTTCAGGGCACCGAGGCGATCCGGCACCGGGCCTTCAGTTTTACCAATGGAGAGGACTCCACCGCGGTGGTAAAGGGTTTTCATTTCGAAGGCGGCACCTATAATATCGGCGGGGCGGTTTTAATAAACAATTCCTCTCCGACCTTTGAGGACTGTGTTTTTGCGGATAACATTAATATTCCCGTCGGCGATGTCGCATACGGGGGGGCCATGTCGCTGGCACATTCCAATTCCATGATCAGAAATTGTGTCTTCAGCAATAACCGTTCCGCAGCCGGCTCATGCATTTATATTTCATACGGCTCTCCCCTGATCGAGAACTGTATCTTCCGGGATAATGTGGCGCAACCGGTCGCGGTCGCGGCTCATGCCGCCGGAATATACATGGCCTTCACCGGCGCCGTAATCAGTCACTGCCAATTCTTCAACAACAATTCGCCCAAAGGAACGGCGATGACTATCGATGAAGCCTCACCGCTGATAGAATATTGCACCCTTACGCGCAACAATGGTTCCGCCGAGGGCAGTGTGATCGAGTGCATTGGAGGTTCCTTCGGATCATCACCGGTTATAAATAACAGCATAATCGCTTTTAACGATCAGTGTCAGGCTTTTTATTGTGGCGATGCTTCCTGCACTCCGATCATCACCTGCACCGACATCTTCGGCAATACGCTCGGCAACTGGACGGATTGTATCGCCGAATTTGAGAATAGCGACGGAAATATTTACATCGATCCGTTGTTCTGCAATATTGGCGCCCGCGACTTTCATCTGGCCCAGAACTCACTATGCGCTCCGGACAATAATTTCTGCGGTGACTTGATCGGCGCGCTTGACGTCGGCTGCGGGGGACGGCGAACCGAAATTGTGCCGACGCTGATGTATGCTTACTGGGCATTTTCCATTGATACACATTATATCGATATATATCTTTATGAAGTGGGATCGGATTACAGCATTTATGATGTCGATACCGGATCGGTCATGATAAACGGCACGATACACCCGCTGGCTTTCGAATATGTCCATGAGACGGACTCGACCCAGGAGGCTCTCAAGATGACACTCAATCGGGCCGACTTTATCCTCAGTTATTTCCCGATCTGGGATAATGCCATTTTGAAGTACACTATCTCCCTGAGTTATAACAAGGGCCTTCTCTGGCCGCCGCAGATCATAGGCTGGACGTACATCAGGGGTCATATATCGGGCGATATCAATGATGACGGCAAAATCAACCTTCTGGATGTAACTTATCTGGTTCGGTTCTTATACCTGGGAGGACCGGAGCCGATTCCGGAAGCCATGGTAGCCGATATGGATGGTTCGATGTCGCTCAATATCAGAGATGTGGCCTATTTAATCAGCTACCTGTTTAAAGGCGGACCACCGCCGGTTGATCCGGTTAATATCGGACACTGATAGTTGATTCATGAAATAGAAAAGCGGCCGAACGGCCGCTTTTTTTTATTCGCACCCAAAGCTTTAAATATGTCATTTAAGATAAAGGTGAAACAACAATGTCGATTCCCAGATCGATCCGGCTTTCGGCATTTTGAATGACATGGACCGGGAGGATAATGCGGACATTATCGAAAAGGCAGACAGTCGAATTTTCCCGGCAGAAATAAACGACGGCATCGATAACAACCCGGCTCTTTCCCTCGAATGCCGACAAAAAAAGATGTACGGTCGAAGTCAACTGCTTGGGATCGAGATCCATTGGAGAAGTTTTGAAGTCAACGACCTGAGCATTATCGGATTTCCAGTCCAGGAAAAACGGCGCCTGATCGGTAAATTTGTAGCCTGCCGGCAGTTTAAAAGTAAGCTTTATGAGATCCTCACCCGGGGCGATTGTCTGTTCCTTAATTTCCAGGATACGTCCGCTGAACTGTTCCATATCGCGGCGGGCCAGTTTTTCGAGGCCCGATATATTCATGGTCGAGACCATTTTGGTATCGAGGTCAATAATTCTTATCAGATGATTGTTGGCGTCGGCAACATATAATTTATTGTCAAGAACGGTCAAGCCGCTCGGTTCGTTAAACTGTGCCTTTGACAGAACACCATCGGCATAACCGGACCGGCCGGTTCCGGCAAAGGTGACACTGGTTTTTTTGGCGGGATCGATAATTTTTATTTTGGAATTGTAGGTATCGGCGATATAAAGAAGATCGTCGTGATACACAACGCCCAGCGGATGCTGAAGACGGGCCTTATTTATGGAGCCGTCAACATCACCATACTCGAATAAATCCTCGCCAATAATAGTCTCCACCCGGCCACTCGGGTCAAGATCGGCCGATCGAATCGAACTGGTTTCGCTGTCGGCGAAGTACAGTTTTTTCCCATCGGTGGTGATTCCGCTTGGCTGGGCCAATGCTGCCTGCAGGAGGGGCCCGTCGATTCGCGCTTCGCGTCCGGAGCCGGCATATGGTTTGGCCTGCATTGTTTTCAGGTCGGCTTCCCAGAGTTGATGCGGTCCGGCCATGGCAATATACAACCGGCCGTCATAAACCAGTAAATCCCAGGGTGAGTTAAGGGCGACATCGGTACCGGTTCCGCTCTGGTTGTAGGCTCGGGCCTGTTTGCCGGTTCCGAGGATGGTTGTCACTTTGCTGCCGGCAAGATCGGCAACGCGGATCAGATGATTTTCGGTATCGGCTATGTACAGTTTATCGCCATCGAGATAGGCGCCCTGCGGACGATTGAACTCCGCCGTCGCAAAATCGCCATCGGTATTTCCCTGGCGGCCGCTGCCGATGACAAAAATGATATGGCCATCCGGGTTGGTTATCAGGACCCTATTATGATTGGAATCGGTTATTGTCAGACGCTTACTTTCGGGATCGGCCTTGACCTTTCCCGGAAATGACAGAAGCATATTGGCTTCTTTGGATTCGCGTTTAATATCCAGCGGCGAGCGTTTCAATTCGCCCCGGGCATCAAAATAAGCCACCGCCTTGGAAATAATCTCATCGAACGGATCGAAAATTCCCTCACCTGAGTGCATTCCGATTATCTTTCCCTTGGGGTTGATAAGCACAAAAGTGGGCCAGGCCCGGGCGCCGAAACTTGACCAGATTTCAAAATTATTATCATTGACGACAGGATGCTTAATCTCATAGCGGAGTATGGCCTGGCGGATGGCATCGGAGTTCTTTTCGTTGGTGAATTTGGCTGAATGGACGCCGATTACGACCAGTTCCTCGGGATATTTTTCTTCCAGTTTCTTCAGATCCGGCAGGACATGCATACAGTTGATACAGCAAAATGTCCAGAAATCCAGCAAAACCAGCTTGCCGCGAAATTCCTTCAGGGTAAGCGGCCTGTCGGTATTCAGCCACATCTTATCAGGCGGGAATTCAGGGGCATTGGTGCTGCCTTCCAGGGCTTTATCGGGAATCATAATTTCTCCGTCTTTATCCTGTCCCTGCGCTTTTTCCTGTGTACACGAAAAGGAACATAAAATAAATAAAAGAAGCAGGGCGAACAGGTTGATCTTATTAACAGTCATAGGTATCTCCAGTTTATATAGACTATAAACCGGCGTCGGCTATTCATTGTTCCTTAAAAGAGTTAGCTCTGGTCGAGCCCGGATTGGCGATATTTTTGCGGCAGGGTAATCAATAATTGCAGCTATTGCCGTTAAAAGTCATGTCTTCGGGGGTGAAGTGAAATCTCCAAATTAATAAGAAACAATAATAATACTGATTACTACTTCACTCCTGCTATTTTATTTGAGGGTGCCGCAGAATCATATTGAAATAACCTGTCACATGCGTATTTATAATATACTATTCCATAGTATTAATATTGGCTCATATCATATATAGGTATTATTTACAATAATATTTCAAGGGAGGCTGCCATGAAGAGAGCGACAATCATTCCCTATATTTCTTTTTTTATTTTCTTCATGACATTTTCAATGGCGCACGGTATCATCAATGAGGTTCCGACAGAATATCTCAACATACAGGCAGGCATCGATGCATCTTTTGACGGCGATACGGTTCTTGTGCATGATGGTACCTATCTTGGTACCGGCAACAGAGACCTTAATTTTAACGGGAGATTGATTATTTTGATGTCGGAGAACGGCCCGGACTTCACAACGATTGCGGTTCAGGGAACTGAAACGGTGCGGCACCGCGCCTTCAGCTTTGTAAGCGGTGAGGATTCGACGGCAGTAATCAAAGGCTTCAAAATGGCGGGCGGCAATTACAGCATGGGGGGCGCCATTCTAGTTCTAAATTCATCGCCGACATTCGAGAATTGCTATTTCGGGGACAACCGAAATTTACCGGAGGGAGATACTGCGTATGGCGGGGCAATAATGCTGTCCAACTCATCTTCGACAATCAGAAACTGCCAATTTTTCAACAATCGTTCGGCGGCCGGGGCGTCGATCTATGCCGAAAATGGAAATCCAACAATCGAGAGCTGCATATTTCGAGACAATTTTGTCCAACCAGTTGTCGTCGATGCGTATGCCGCCGGCATTTACCTGTTGCAATGCGATGCAGCAATATCGAATTGCTTGTTTTATAACAATATGGGCCTAAAGGGTACGGCCCTTACAGTCAAGGAATCCTCTCCTGACGTCGAGTATTGCACTTTCGCACGCAACAGCGGTTCGGCCGATGGCAGTGTTGTCGCCTGTATCGGCGGGGCGACAGGAACGGCTCCTTATTTTGCAAACTGCCTGATCGCCTTTAATGATCAATGCCGGGCGGTTGCCTGCGATGACATTCAGGGGCCGGTCGATCCGGCATTGGTGTGTTGCGATATTTACGGTAACACACTTGGAAACTGGATCGGCTGTATTGCGCCCCTCGAGGAGGAAAACGGCAATCTTTATGTCAACCCGCTGTTTTGCAACGTCGGCGCGCGGGATTTTCACCTTGCCCGCAATTCGCAGTGTGCGCCTGCCAATAATCTATGCGCCGATCTGATCGGCGCGATGGATGTGGGCTGCGGCGGTATCGGAACGGAAATCGCACCGTGCATTCTGTACGCGTATTATGCCTATTCCATGGATCCACAGTTCGCCGATATTTATATATACACAGCCATCCCTAATTACACGCTTTATGATATCGACACTTCTTCGATAGTCATCAACGGAAGTCTTCACCCGTATGCTTTCGAATATATTGAAGAGACCGACACGACGCAGGAAGCTCTAAAAATGAAAGTAAATCAGGCAAATTTCATACAGTACTATTTGCCGTTATGGGATTCCGACATGCTTCAGTATGTCATGCTCCTGAGTTACGACAAGGGGAATTATCTACCGCCGGCCATGCTGGGATGGTTCAGCCTGATCGGGCATATATCGGGTGATGTCAATACCGATGGTTCGATCAATCTGCTCGATATTACTTATCTTGTTCGGTACTTATATAAAAACGGCCCGGAGCCGGTTCCTGAAATAATGGCGGCCGATATCAACGGCTCGGGGGCGGTGAATATTATGGATATGGTTTATCTGCTCAACTACCTGTTTAAAAACGGCCCGGCACCTGTTGATCCGACAGCACCGGGCCAATGAGAAAATTTAGATACGGAGTATCAGATATATAAAATTATTATCCAGAAAGAAACACTCCCGCGCCGGATTGAAATATATTTGCGAAAGTTCATTCCTTATCCGGGTACGTGCCGGGAATCAACATCGGAAGCGGGCGCCTCGGGTCATCGGTCGCCATCTTTAAATACTTAAAGACAGGGTCTTCCTTCACATCACCGGTGATTGATGGTATGGCCGACCGGGATTTGAAGAACCCTTTATTTTTGGGGATTTCGATAATCTCGGTTTCCTGGCCGGGCAGCAAGCCGGCCTCGGAACGAGCCATTGCGATGGCGGTCATCATCCCGCCGATATCATCCACCAGGCCGAGTTCTTTGCCATCAAGGCCCGAATAGAAATGTCCCTGGGCTATCTCTTTTACAAAATCTGTTGACATATTTCGACCGACCGCGACCTTGCCGACAAAGTTGTCATAAAAGTCTTTGATGATCTTTTCCATTTTGGCGTACTCTTCCTCGTCAAGATTGCGCGCCGGGATTCTCAGACCGATGAAAGGCAGGGTAATGCCAAATCCGAAATCGGCATGTTTGCCGCGCTTGACAAAATCCGAGGTCATGCCCAGTTTTTCGCCGGCTCCGACATCATAAATCCAGCCGCCGATGACGCCGATCGAACCGGTGACAGTATTGGGGCCGGCCAGAATTTTAGTGCCATACATGGAGATCCAGTATCCGCCCGATCCAGCCACCTGTCCCTGGCTGACGATGACCGGCTTTGCCTGAGCACATTTTCTCAAGGCTTCGGCGACCAGATCGCTGGCCATGCCGTCGCCGCCCGGAGAATCGACCCTGAAGACAACCGCCTTGACCTTGGTATTTTTTTCAAGGGACAAAAAGACTCTTTCCAGCCACCGGGCCCTGATCCCGCTGTCCATGGCGCACTCACCCAGGCCGTACACAACCGCAATCACCGGATTCTGTCCCCAGTTATCCTGAGGGAGGGCATTATCAAGCAATCCGGCGGTGGACATACCGCGGTATTTCATGCCGAATAGATTTTTGAGGACATTTTCCATATCCGACCAGCGCGCCAAAGTGTCGACCAGATCGGTTTCAATAGCAAGCCGCCCTGTAAAATAGCCTTCCATATTAATGAGGTTTTCGTACAAGGGAAACGGCAGATCGCGCGAAGAACAAATATCATCACGGACCGTTTCATACAGGTCATCGACATAAGCCTGGTACTGCTCCCGATCGGCATCGGACATTTTATCGCGGCTGAGAACTTCCGCCGCCGATTTGTACTTGAAAAAACGCCACTCATCGAAACCGAGTCCGAGCTTTTCAAGTGTACCCTTGAAATATGTCTTCCCCATCACATAACCGCCGAGCTCGATCGAGCCTTCGGGTTCCATGACAATTTTGTCGGCTACGGAAGCGAGGTGGTAGCCGGTCATGCCGGTATTGTCAAAGAAAATGACCACCCGTTTTCCGACCAAACGCGCCTTTTTCAGTTCCTCGCGAATTTCCCACGCATGCTCCGGCCTGATTTTCATGGCCGACAAGTTCAGGGCAATGACGCCGATGCGCGGATCACGATAGGCCGCCCTTATATCCTGAAGAACCTCCATTAAACGTATGGCATTATCATCGAAGATGACATATTTCAGGTAATCGACATTTCCCTTCATGCCGATGGCCGCAAATCTCTTTTCCCGGTCAATGATATAAGGCAGAAAACTCGGCCGCATATTGCCCGCCCGTATATTGTAGGAATAGTGCGAGAGATGCCGGTCCGAATCGTAGCGGGCCTGGCCGCCGAAACCGCCAAACCCGAAGTTGAACGAAAATCCGAGCGTAAAGGCCTTACTCTCAAAATAGCGCCCGACAAGAAATGCGCCCGGAACAACCTGCACCGCCGCCCCGGCGCTCCAGGGGGCATCGGAGAATTTCATATCCTTTTGCAGGGCGCCGTCGGCAAACACGGTCAGCTTCGAGTTACCAAGCGGTCGTACGCTCAGCTCGATGATGCCTTCATTCCAGCCGCTTTCCATCGAAAAATTACCGACCAGGCCGCCCGAGAAGTACCGGCACGGCCGCTGCAATGTCCCGATTGTCAACATTCTTTCCCGTCGGAAAAAATCTTTATTGCCCGAAGTCCAGGCATAGCCGATGCCGAACATTTTATCGGGATAGCCAAAGCCGGTGGATAAGCGGTAATCGGTAACGTGCATCTCTCCCGCTTCCTGCCGCTGGACCCCGAAACCGAAACCGCGGGTTCCAAAAAAGTAGCCCCAGTTTCCGAATGACGAGGCTTTGACGCCGTCTGACAACCAGTAGAAGCGGTGCTCGACTCCTTTAAGGAAACCCAGATTGGCCGGGTTGGAAAAACCCAGTAAACCTTCATAATAACCGCCCGGCGAGGCCATCAGAAAGTCATTACGTTCATAATAACCTGGTCTGTCCTGGGCAATAACCGTGGTTGCAATAGTCAGGGTTATAATAATAATAATTAAATGCCTGCTCATGTATCCTCCGATTTTAATCTTAAATTGACCAGATAAATATCTGATTTTTTGAATATATGCAAGCCAAATCGCCAACTATCCATTGATTACAGCGAAAATCCGGACAGGAAAAAACCTTGACAATATGGATGCATCTCGCTATCTTATATATGAATACATTCGAATATTGAAGTTATCCGGGCTGATGCATCAGGGGTAAAAGAATCATAATAAGGGCGCCGGAAAACTGCTTTTGTCAAAAGAGAGCTTCCTCATATTTAAGCTATCTTCAGGATTTTAACGATTGCCGGCAGGAAAATTATACTCAAAATGAAGCCTGGCCCAAGACTATTGTTATTCTGCAGGAGGACTGGATGAAAGGCGGCTGTGTAGCCCTGGCGGCGATAAGTCTGCTGATTGCATATTCACGTCAATAAAAATCATTGGACAAATACGAGTTTAAACATGACAGGGAGGAAAAATGTTAAGACAGCTAATTAGCTTGACGATTCTTGCAGCGATGGCGTTTGCGGCGGGAAATGCCGAAGATATATACCTTCTTCGCATTGAAAGCCAAAGCCAGCTTGAAGCTGTCAGGCAGCATGTGGATCATGCCCACGGCGTCCTGGGTGACGGGTTCCTGGTTTCAATTGATAAAGATCAGATTGCGGCGCTTGGGTCGGCGGGAATCGATATCGAGCCGCTTGCTGGGGATGTTCAATTGCAGAACTATTATGTCGTTCAAAAGCTGCATGAACGCGAGCTGACACCTGTATACCTGCCCTCCATATATACGGCCGGAAACAAGCATCTCGTTCAGCTCGGAGCCGGTGATGATGATATTCTTCGGAACGCCGGATATATGGCCATACCTGTTATGGAAAAGAACACTCCGTTTTTCTATAATCCGCCGCTGACCGCTCTCCCCTCGCTCGACGATTATCCCACGGACACCATCGCCGCTTCGGTCAATCAGGATTCGCTCTATAACTATGTCGCGCGCCTTCAGGCCTTCCAGTCGAGATATGTCGTGACCGATTCGATTCACGCGGCCAGGAACTGGCTCCGGAGCAAATTTCAGCAATTCGGTTACTCCGGTGTCGATTTACAGCATTTCGTAGTAAACACTGAGCGGTATGGAATAACTTATGTCGATCTGGACTGCTATAATGTGGCCTGTTGGAAGACCGGCACGACTTTCCCGGACAAGCTGATCGTGGTCGGGGCGCATTATGATTCATTCAATCATTATGGCCCGACGCCAAAAGAGATCTGGTCGCCCGGCGCGGACGACAATGCCACCGGAACCGCGGCGGTTCTGGAACTGGCCCGGGTCTTCAAGGATTTCGATTCGCAGTACTCCATGCTTTTTATGCCCTTTTCGGCCGAGGAAATCGGCCTCCTGGGGGCCACATATTGCGCTGACGTGCTGCACGATGATTCCGTCAAAATCGAAATCATGATAAATTTCGACATGATCGCCTATCAGGGAGACACCGACTTTGATGTCGATCTTTTCTGGAGCCGGTCATCACCCCATGCCCATGTATTCGGTGATGCCGCTGAAAGATTGGATGATCTGGTTCCCGTCTATTATAATTCGTCATATTGCGACTCTGATCCCTTCGATGATTATGGCTATCGTACTATGACACCGGTCGAAGGTGAGTTGTGCCCCAGTGTCCATAGGGATTATGATGTAATCGACAGCCTTGACTTTTTATATATGACCAAGATAGTCAAGATGACCGCCGCCGCGATGGCCGTTATCGACCAGTCCGTTCCCCCGATAGCCTGCAATTTATATGATATCGGCGACGGCCAGAGTCTGAGAGTTGCCTGGAATGATTGCAATGATGAGTATCAATATAACATCGCTTATGGACTATCACCCCATAATCTGTCGGATACGGTTGATGTCCCGGCGCCGGCGTGTCAATATGACATATCCGGCCTGACCGAGGGCCTTGAGTATTACGTCGGGGTGATATCGGTCCCTGTCGATCGTTATCCCCCTCTGGCGGTACTGACGTCTTCGGAGATGCCGCTGACGAATCCCCGACAGCCGGCAGATTTCAGCGTTGACGCGGGATTGAACTCGATCGTTACCGGCTGGAGGGCCAACATCGAGCTTGATTTAAACCATTACCGTCTTCTCAGAAAGGAGCCCCTCGGAATCTGGGAAGCTATTTCTGATAATGTAACCGATACATTCTATATAGATGAAGGGGTAGTTGCGCAGCAGACATATATATATGCACTTCTGGCGATCGACAATGACATGAATGAATCGGATACTTCAAATTCCGGTTCGGCTGTGGCGGCAACATTTGACCAGGGAGTACTACTGGTCGACGAGACGCAGGATGGGGCTAATTATCCCGGCGAGCAGGCCCAGATCATATTCTACACGTCGGCCTTCGGAGATTCATCGTTTACCCGTTCGGCAATCGATGAAAGCGGCCCGCCGCTCAAGAAATCGGTAGCGGGGCAGTATCCCACCATGTTCTATGTCGATGATGACCGACTGGCCAATCTTTTTGCAAATTCTATTGACAGCCTTAAATGGTATCTTCAATATGAAACCAACTTTTTCCTGGCCGGATGGCAGACAATTTTTTCTATTACCGGGCAGACCAATTTCTATGCGGGCAATTTCTTCCGTGATAATTTCGGACTGACCTCGATTGCCGAGAACGTCCTGTCGGATTTTAACGGCGCGACCGGCGTTGACGGCTGGCCCGATATTCAGGTTAGAAGCGATACTTACTATCATGCGCCGCTTCCCAACATCGATATTTTCGGCGCTGCGCCAGGTGCACAGGTAATATATACCTTTAACTCAAATTCGGGAAATCCATTTTATGGCAACAAGCCGGTTGGGATTGCCTTCGATACGCATCACGGCAAAAGAGTCATCCTCGGCTGTCCGCTTTATTACCTGACCGAGGCAAGCGCGCAGGCCCTGATTACCAAAGTATTCGAATATTTCGGCGAGGAATCGGTCTTGTACGGTGATGCCAACGGTGACTGGGCAATGAATCTTCTCGATATAACATACCTCATAAACTACCTGTACAAAGACGGCCCCGGGCCGGTTGATCCGAACAACGGCGATCCCAATGGAAGCTGCGCCGTGAATATACTCGATGTGACTTATTTGATAAATTATCTGTACAAGAGCGGCCCCGAACCAGTCGCCGGGTGTGTCACAATGTAGAATAAATATATTTTTTTGGGGAGGGTGTTGCAATGAGAAAGATTCTGCAGGCAGCAGTTCTTATCATCTTGTTGACCATTTCGGTTCGAGCTGATGATTTATATCTGCTTGAAATCACAAGTCGTGGTTCACTTGATGTGGTGAAAAATACGGTGGATTATGCCCACGGTGTTATCGATGACAGATTTATTGTTTATATCGACGCTGACCAGTATTCCGTACTTCAGTCGGCAGGTGTGGAATTGGAGCTATTGGCAAAAGACTGCCGGCTCGAAGATTATTATTTGATACTGGAGGAACACAACCGGGTCGCCAAATCAGTAGTGTCTATTTCTGCGGTTTATGAGACAGCGGGCGGGCGGATAGCGGAGTTGGAGGAAAGCTCGACGGCAATTCTTGGGCGTGAAGGCTTTATGGTATTCCCACTGTTTGAAAAAAACACTCCGTTTTTCTATAATGCGCCGACGATGGCTCTGCCGATGCTTGATGATTACCCCACCGACACGCTGGCCGCTCTGATCAGTGAGGATTCTCTATATAACTATATCAACCGAATGGAGGCTTTCTATACTCGGTTTACGCCATCCGATTCCTGCATCAATGCCAGAAACTGGATCAAGAACAAATTGGCGTCTTTCGGTTACACCGGAATCCAGTATCAATTTTTTCTCGCTACCAGAGAATGGCAAGATGTCATAAATGTCCCGGCATACAACGTTGTCTGCAGCAAGATAGGCACGGAAAAACCGGACAAATGGATTATTATCGGCGGACATTATGACTCATATGCGGGAAACGATATTTATTGCCCGGCCCCGGGTGCCGATGACAACGCCAGCGGAACCTCGGCCATGCTTGAACTGGCCCGTATATTCAATAATGTCGATTTCAAAAGATCCCTGATGTTCGTCGCTTTTGGCGCGGAGGAGCAGTACCTCATCGGATCCGACTTCATGGCGGAGAATATGCATGAAAATTCCATCGATATCGAGCTCGTGGTTAATTTCGATGTCATCGCGTACGAAGATAACACTGTCCCCGATTTTTTCTTCTCAGCGACACAGGACTGGCTGTACGGCAACATATTTCTGGATGCCGCGGCCAGATTGACCGATTTGATACCGTATAAAAGGACATCCCCGCTTTCGGATGATCGTTCATTTTCCGAACGAGGGTATCACACGGTTGCTACGTTCGAATATACTTTCCATTCCGATATGCATTCTCCATTCGACATATTGACTTCAATAAATATCGGCTACATGGCGAAGATGATACGCATGGCGGCGGCGGCGATTCCGATAATCGATAAATCGGCCGATCCGGTGATTTGCGACCTGTATGATATCGGAGACGGCCACTCCTTGAGAGTCATGTGGGACAGTTGTTTTGCCGATTGCAGCTACCAGGTGCTATATGGTCCAAATGAAAACAGCCTGACCGAAACAGTCGATGTTCCCTCCGGCCAATGCTTTTGCGATATTACCGGCCTGACAGAGGGTCAATATTATTATTTCAGTGTCAAAACTTTTCCCAATGACGGCTATCCCCCGCTTCTTCTGGAAATCTCGAGCGAGCGGCCGCTGTCGATTCCCCGCCAACCCGCCGGTTTGGATACGGAACCATTGGCCGGGGCTATTATGATATCGTGGAACTCGAACATCGAACTTGATTTAAGCCACTACAGACTTCTGCGGACATTTCGCGGCAGTGAATGGGCGGTACATGAAGACAACCTGACAGGGAATGAATATGTCGATGAGGCTGTCCTGTCCGGGCAGGAGTATATGTACTGCCTATTGGCGGTGGATAACGACAGTAATGAGTCCGACAGTTCGCTGGTTGTCAGCTCCGTACCGGCCTTTTTCGATCAGGGAGTTTTGCTCGTGGATGAGACACAGGCCGGAGATGATAATCCCTCTGAGGCGGTTCAATATGCTTACTTTCAAAATTTACTGAGCGGTATCGTATTTGAAAGGATAAAGGTCGACTCAACCGATGATGCCATCAGCCGCACCCAGGCAGGGCAATATAATCCGATCATATGGGTTGACGACGATGATTATAATCATGTCTTGTCGCCGTCGCTGGATACTCTTGAGTGGTATTTCGGTTTTGATACCGATTTCCTGCTGGCCGGGTGGAAGACAATTTACACGATCACCGGCCAAAGTTATTTTTACCCGGGCAGCTATTATTATGATAATTTTGGAATTTCATATATTGCGCAGAATCCTATCAATGATTTTACGGGTGCAACCGGTGTTAATGGGTGGCCCGATGTTGAAGTCAAGCCGGATGCTCCGGGAGGTGGGCGGATGCCGAATATTGATATTTTCACCGCCGCGCCCAACGCCGAAGTCATCATGACATTCAATTCGGCCTCCTCGAACCAATTCTATAGCGGCAAACCGGTTGGGATTGCTTATGATACTCACCACGGTAAAAGGGTTATTCTGGGATTTCCAATATATTACCTGACGGATGAGAGCGCACAGGCGCTGATTGCAAAGGTATTCGAATATTTCGGCGAGGAGTCGGTGTTGTACGGTGATGCCAACGGTGACTGGGCAATGAATCTTCTCGATATAACATACCTCATAAACTACCTGTACAAAGACGGCCCCGAGCCGATTGATTTAAATAACGGCGACCCCAATAGAAGCTGCGCCGTGAATATACTCGATGTGACTTATTTGATAAATTATCTGTACAAGAGCGGCCCGGAACCGGTACCGGGCTGCGTCAACTGAATAAATATCCGCCTCAGGATTATGACCTGAACCAGTGGTCCGTCCTGAGGCATATTTTTACAAGCATCAGCATTACGGGCACTTCTATCAAAACGCCGACGACCGTGGCCAGGGCGGCTCCGGAGGACAGCCCGAACAGCATGGTGGCCGTGGCGATGGCGACCTCGAAATGATTCGAGGCGCCTATCATGGCCGACGGCGCGGCATCCCTGTACGAAAGCTTCATCAATTTCGCCGCACCATACGTCAGCCAGAAAATGACATTGGTCTGGATAAAAAGCGGAATCGCGATCCAGAGGATGGTCAGCGGGTTGGACAGGATCACTTCTCCCTTGAACGAGAACAGCAGCACCAGGGTTATAAGCAGGGCTATAATTGTTATCGGTGTCAGGATGTGCAGAAACTTTTCTTTGAACCAGGTTTCCCCTTTGGCTCTGATTATCCACCTGCGGGATAAATATCCCGCCACCAGCGGCAATGCCACATAGATACCGATTGAAAGCAACAACGCCTGCCACGGAACAGGCAGACGGCCGACTCCGAGCAGAAAGCCGCCGAGCGGGCCATATAGCAGAAGCATGGTCAGCGAGTTGATGGCCACCATAATAAGGGTGTGGCCGTCGTTGCCCCTGGCCAGATAGCCCCAGACCAGAACCATGGCGGTGCACGGCGCAATGCCAAGCAAAATACATCCGGCCAGATAACTGCGCCACAGCGGCACCTGAAGAACCTTGAGACCGTCAACAAGTACCACTATCCCGTCACCGTGAGCGGCGCCGACCGGGAGATCGAGACCCAAAGGCATTTTGACATAATCGACCGCATCCGGCCCGATCAATGAATGAAATAGTGTCCCCAGAAAAAATATGGCAATGGCATACATGGTAAACGGCTTTATCAGCCAGTTAACGACCAGAGTCAGACCGACCGGTTTGACGGTCTTACCGGCCCGGACAATCTCGGCAAAATCTATCTTGACCATAATGGGGTACATCATAAAAAACAGGCAAACAGCGATGGGAATGGAGACGACTGGTGCATCATTGACATTGATAGCCAGGCCGTCCAGAAAGGTCGCCACTCCGGGCGCAACTTTACCCAGAACGATGCCGACCACGATGCAAAGAATCACCCAGACGGTCAGATATTTTTCGAAGACATTCAGTCCGCCCGGCTCTTTGGTTATACATGCTTTTGCCGCCATATTGACTCCTTTAATCCGTTTCTTCAAGTGCCTCCGGCAACTTCTCCACAAACGCTTTGATCTCATCACGAACGCGGCGATAATGCCGCAAGGCATCCTCTTCGTCTCCGGCCTTGACCAGCCAGCCTGGGAGGATCATCGAATCCATGGTGAATGACCCTGGCCTTACCGGGAAAGATCGGGCAATGTTCGGAGGCATGATCGCAGACGGTAATGACAAGGTCGAAAGGAATATGCAGCAATTCGCTGACATGAGTCGAACAATGATGAGAGATATCAACACCCACCTCGGCCATCACCTTGACGGCGCGAGGATTAAGACCATGCGTTTCAATGCCGGCCGACCAGACCTCGATCCGGTCGCCTTTAAGATACCTCGTCCATCCCTCAGCCATCTGTGATCGGCAGGAATTGCCGGTGCATAGAAAAAGAATTTTCAACTTTTCACTCATACCGGATGATCTTAGTATATCATGTCATCAAACGCTAAATCTGAATTCCAAATATATATATCAGTGTATAATATATTCCGACGATGATAAATATGATGGCCGTGACCCGGCGGGCCCAGAGTTCGAACTGCGTCAGACTGTTGAAAATTTTGCTGACGGCGCCGGTTCCGAGGCCAAGTACAAAAGCGAACAGCATGACCGGCAGGGCGGTACCGATGCCATATAGTGACGGCATTATCAAACTGGACTGGTGACGCACCGCCAGCGGGATTAGTGAGCCGAAAAAAAGCGCCGCCGAGACCGGACAGAATGAGAGGGCAAATATCAAGCCGAGTAATCCCGCGCCCCAGACACCGTATCGCGCCGCTTTATCCTGCAACCTGGTGCTGATTCCGAACGAAGGAAGATTTATGGGAATAAGGCCAAGCAGGATGATGCCAACGACAATTAAAATCGGGCCGATAAATTTGTTAATGTAATCCTGCAGGAAAAACGACAGCTCCGACATCGACAGCAGGCTGGCGACAATAATCATCCCGAGAATAATATAGACGAGCATGCGGCCGAGCATGTACATCAGTCCCGAAAAAATAACCGCCCGGGGATCACCCACTTTCCGTCCGATGAAGCTGATCGCCGCAATATTGGTGGCCAGCGGGCAGGGGCTGATCGACGTCAAAATTCCCAGCCAGACGGCCGAGGCCGCCCCGACAAAAAAAGTATCCATTATTTTTTCTCGAAAGAGGCGCGCACTTCGGACTGGACATAGTCGGTAAATTTGGCCTGATCACCCACCAGTTCCCAGATCTTCTCCAGATTTTTCCATTCCGTCTCCTTGCCGTTCACGACATGCGAGACAATGACCGATTTCGTATAGAGTTGATAATCATCGACAAAATGCTTGTTGGGCTCCTCATCGATATTGACCACATGCCATTCAAGGGCGCCTGATTTCAATTGTTCCGCGAATCCGGTCTGCACCGCTTCGGTGGAATAAGCTTCAAGCTTCTTGCAGGTGGCACAGCGACGGTTGCCATGAAAATAGTAAGCGATGATTTTGTCCGACTGACTCTCCGGATCGGTCACAATGGCACTATCTTTTTCAACGGCAGTTGCGGTTAAATCGCTTTTCTGAACTACTTTTTGAACTTCTGTTGTAATTTCTTCCTTCGCATCCCCGGCCTTAATCATGGCCGCTCCGGCAAACAGGAAGAATAAAAGCATTACCGAAATAAACACCTTACACTTCATGGCGATAACTCCTTTGTATTACAATAGGTTTTCACAAAATATTTTCTATTTTAGCATATTCTTGATTTCATCGACCGAGGGAACTTTGCCGACAGCCTTAACCTCACCATCTATAATCAGCGCCGGTGTCATGGCAATACCATACTTCATGATTTCCTGGATGTCGGTTATTTTTTTAAGGTTGTGTTCCACGCCAAGTGATTCGACCGCTTTTTTGGCGGTATCGTACAATTTATTGCATTTGGCACAGCCTGTACCGAGTATTAAAATCTCTTTCATTTTATCCTCCACTAAAATATTGCACCGTAAATCATGCCGGTCGCAGCCGCCATAATAATCACAAGCGCCACAAATACGACGGTCTTCTTTGTTCCCATGATGCTGCGGATGACCAGCATATTGGGAAGCGACAGCGCCGGGCCGGCAAGCAATAATGCCAGGGCAGGGCCCTTGCCCATGCCGCTTCCGATCAGACCCTGCAGTATGGGCACTTCGGTCAAAGTGGCGAAGTACATAAAGGCTCCGGCGACCGAGGCAAACAGGTTCGCCCCGAGAGAATTTCCCCCGACCGCGCGGCTGACCCATTCCGATGGAATGATGCCTTCATAGCCCGGGCGTCCGAGGAAAAAACCGGCCGCGAGAACGCCGAAGAACAACAACGGCATGATTTTTTTGGCAAAGCCCCAGCTCTCTTCAAACCAGCTCCCGGATTCACCCCTATCATTACTCGTAATAATCGACAGGCCGATAATCGCGGCGGCAAAGGGTATCATCGGGTGTTCGTGAAATATGACGGCCAGCACGGCCGTGGGAAGCGCTGCCGCCAGCATTTTCCACCACTTGATTTCAAACCAGAGAACCATGACGACCGCAAAAATAATCGCGGCCGCGCCGGTGATGATCCACTTGTATGAATAGATCACAAACCAGAAACCGCCGACCTGATCCGGCTTGCCCCAGTTGGCAAAAATCAGGATGGCCACCATGGCGGCGAAATAGATAATATTTTGCCAGAGCGGGCGTTTGGTTTCCGGCTCGGGCATGGCCATTTGCGCATTGGCTTTGGCGGTTTCTTCCTTGAAAAATATCAGGTGCATCAATAGTCCGATAATAATACTGAAGGCGACGGCCCCGACAGCGCGGGCGATGCCGAGCTCCAGCCCGAGGATCCGGGCGGTCAATATTATGGCGAGAACATTGATGGCCGGGCCGGAATACAAGAAAGCCACCGCCGGGCCGAGCCCGGCCCCCATGCGATAAATACCGGCAAAGAGCGGCAGGACAGTGCAGGAGCAGACCGCCAGGATGCTCCCCGAAACTGACGCCACGCCATAGGCCAGAACTTTTTTGGCCCTGGCGCCGAGATATTTCATGACGGATGCCTGGCTGATAAAAACGGCGATGGCGCCGGCAATAAAAAAGGCCGGAACCAGGCAGAGAAGGACATGCTCCTGCGCGTACCATTTCGTCAGGAAGAGCGCTTCCATGACGGCGTTTTTCAGCCGCAAAGAATCAAGCGGCAGGTAGAAAAAGAGGATAAATACGGCGGTGATGGCCGCCAGCGGTTTCCATTCGGATTTCCAGTGCATATTAGTTCCCGTCGGATTACTTCTTTAATAACTGCAACTGCTCGGTGGCATTGGTTTTCAGAACCGATTCGACACATCCGAAGAAATTCAGGACGCACGGCACCCGGAGCCGGTAGTACACCTGCGACCCGCGCTTGTCGTCCTCGACAATACCGACACTTTTCAAAACGGAAAGGTGCTTCGATACGGTCGAGGTATCGGCGCCGACCATTTCGGTCAATTCGCAGACACATTTTTCATTCCGGGACAACTCATCGACAATGAATAGCCGAGTCGGATGAGCCATGGCCTTGATTATTTTGGCTCGGGCTTCGAACAGGGCCAGTTTTTTCTTATCCATAACAAACCTCGAATAATTCTATCTTCAAAAACACTTGGCAATATAGCCAAATGACCAAGAGCTGTCAAGGTTATATTTTTGAATTTTAAAATTTGGAAATTTGTCCTTGAGAAGAATTTGATTTCGCCGATATATTTATAATAGCGGGCAGATTTACAAATCCCGCAGAAACGTAACGCTTTGGAGCACAATATGTTTTGGAAAATGATGAAACACCACGAAGGCTTTACCTTAATCGAACTGGTCATAGTTATTATCGTTCTGGGCATTCTGGCGGCGGTGGCGATCCCGCGGCTTTTCTCTATCACCAACGAGGCCGAGACGGCCACAGTGGCCAATATGGTGGCCGGCCTGGAATCGGCCATGTCGATTTATTCCGCCCGGCAATATCTTCGGGCGCAGCCGATAGCGGTTCATAATCCGTTTGACGACCTGTCCAATATCCCGGCCAATTACAACGGCGCTGTCGATCCGGTCGATCCGGCCAACACCCCCGACGGCACCTGGTCATGGCGCGCCGGCGACAACTGGATTATTTATAACCCGCGCTCGCCGATCAGCGGCGGTATGGTGATCAACGGCGAGACTTTTATTGCTTATCAGGTTCAGACGGTTCTTGACGGCACCGAAGTGGTCGGTCTAAGACTTACAACGACCGATTTGTATGAGTATGCCTGGCAGTAAAATAGTATGTCAGAAATATAAAATTACCGGCGGCTTCGGCCGCCTTTTTTTTGCCCGCTTCTTATCTTTTGTCTTTGTCTATTTTGTCTTCCAGCCAGCCGATTCTGATATTGGTATCTTTGCTTCGGCGCGGGACATAAGGTTTTATATCCAGAAGCGGCGTGCCGTCGAGCATATCCAGATCGGCAATATGCAGGGTTATTCCCTCGATCCGGACAAGGCGCACGATCGAGATGCCGACCGGGTTGGGCCGATGCGGCGAGCGGGTGGCGAAAAGTCCGTGCGGGCGGTCATCCAGCGGAGGAATCACCATCAGTTTATAATCAGCGGATCGGTGCAGATAGAAAACCACTTCAAGATGCGAGAACCCTTCCAGATCGGTCAATCCCTGCAGGTATTCCGGATATAATTCTATTGTACCCTCCGCCCCTTCGCCCATGGCAGAACTGCGCGGGGTGTCTTTGGGTTCATTGAACGGGGTATGAATCACCCCGATCGGTTTGAACTGTATTGTTTCCATAATTATGCTCCCCTGTCTTATTTAGATTCTCAATATATTCAAATCAGGCTCTCCCGGTCAATTATTGATTACAATTATAATTGACAAAGAATATTGACTGCTGTTAATTGGGCTATGCTTTATTTCTGGATAATTATCGCCTACCTGATGATTCTTATCGGAGTCGGTTTTTACCGCGCCAAATTGGTCAAGACGCAGGATGATTTTATGGTGGCCGGACGGAAACTCTCGGCGAAAGTGCTGGTGGGGACGCTTCTGGCGACCTGGATCGGATCCGGCTCGATAATTGCCGGGGCGGGTCTGGCCTATGACAAGGGGTTCCCGGCGCTCTGGTTCGATGCCGGGGTCTGGGCGGCGCTGATCGTGCTCTACCTTATCGCCCCGAAAGTGCGCCGTTTTGCTCAATATACGGTTCCGGACATTCTCGAGGCGCGATATAACAAATATGCCCGGATACTCGGAACGATTGTCACGATTATTGCCTATACCGCCATCGTCAGCTACCAGTTTCGCGCGGGCGGCATGGTGCTGAATCTGATCACCGGGATTACGGTCGATCAGGGAATCATCATCACCGCCCTGTTCGTTATCGGCTATACTGTCATAGCCGGGTTGATCTCGGTGGTTTATACCGATGTGGTCAACGGCATCGTCATGGTTATCGGGCTGTTTGTCGCCCTGCCATTTTTGTACAATAATGCCGGCGGCTGGAGCGGGATGGTGGCAAAATTACCGGAGACACATTTCCAGGTGCTGGGCGACATGACGATATTTCAGGCGCTGGGTTATTCCCTTCCGACCATGCTTCTGCTGCTGGGCGAGTCCGGGATGTATCAGCGGTTTTTCTCGGCCCGTGATGAGACCGCCGCCCGGCGCTCGGTGGTCGGCTGGCTGGTTGGGACCATCATTATCGAAACGCTTATTATCGTTCTCGGCGTCATCGGCAGCGCCCTATTTTTCGACATCAAGCCGGAAATGGTCATACTGCATTCGGTGCGACATGGTTTGCCGGTTATTGTCGGCTGTCTGACACTGGCGGCGATCGTGGCGGTGATTGTTTCCACCGCCGATTCCTTTCTGCTGGTTCCGGCGACCAATGTCATGCGGGATATTTACCAGCGGTTTATTAATCCCGATCTATCTCAAAAGAAAATGGTTTTGTACTCACGAGTGGTTGTCGTGATACTGGGCGTTATAGCCTTTGTGCAGGTACGCTTTTTTGAGCGGGTTCTGGAGATGGCTCTTTATGCTTATACCATGTATGGGGTCGGAATCACGCCCGCGGTCATGGCCGCCTTCTTCTGGAAACGGGCCACCGCCGCGGGGGGTGTCTGCTCGATAGCGGCGGGAATGAGTGTGACGCTTATCTGGGAAATTCTCAATCAACCCTTGGATATTCCCACTATTTATCCGGCGCTGGGGCTGTCGCTGTTCTGCCTTATTTTTGTCAGCCTGATATCCGATAAACCGGACAGGGCAAAATGGCAGCCGTTTTTCAACAAATAATATATTTCCTTGCGGCATATTTTAGATTTTCACATCCATAAAATATTGCTGACTTTCGTATTAGCTGATAAGTCAATCAATTTTATATTCTCAGGAAAGGAAACAGTCATGAAGGGAAAATTATTACTATTCATTGCGACATTGATGATACTCTCGGCGGCGGCGGTATCATCATGGGCGCACTGCGAGATACCATGCGGTATTTATAATGACGAAATGCGTTACGATATGCTGGCGGAAGATATTCAGACGATCGAAAAATCGATGGATATGATTATACAGCTTTCGGCCGAGGATGACAAGAATTACAACCAGATCGTCCGCTGGGTGAACAACAAAGAGGAACATACCACGAAATTTATGGATATCGTGTCGCAGTATTTTCTGAATCAGCGCCTTAAGCCGGTCGATGATACGGCCGGTGTGCAGTATGATGAATACATCGCCCAGTTGACTCTTATGCACAAGATGCTGGTTACCGCCATGAAGTGCAAGCAGACGACCGACAAGCTCAATACGGCCAAACTGAGCGATTTGCTGGCAAAGTCGAAAGAGCTGTATTTTAAGGAGCACAATCACTAGCCGTGTCGGCATGATAATGATTTTTGACAGCCGGGCCGCGCACGACCCGGCTTTTTCTTTGGTTATCTTCTTTTGCCGAAAATCCTGAGAAGCATCAGGAACAGATTGATAAAATCGAGGTACAGCGCCAGGGCGCCCATAATGGCCATTTTTTTGCTCTGCTCGGTACCTTCTTCCTCGGAGCGGCTCATCTTTTTTATTTTCTGGGTGTCATAGGCGGTCAGTGCGACAAAAATCAGGACCCCGGCATAGGTGGTGATCCAATAAAGAGTCGAATTGTGCCAGAAGATATTAACCACCGAGGCAATTATCAATCCGATCAGGGCCATAAAAGCCAGATTGCCGATTGTGGTCAGATCGCGTTTAGTAAAATAACCGTAGATGCTCATGGCGCCGAAGGTGACGGCGGTAATCATGAAAGTCGAGGCAATCGACTCACTGGTGAACAGGACGAAGATGATCGAGAGAGTCAGTCCGTTGATGGCGGAGTAAAGCAGAAATACAAGGGTCGCCGTCCCGGCCGACATTTTTTGAATAGCGGCCGACAAGTAAATAACCAGCAGCACTTCGCCTATCAGAAGAGCATAGAAGAGAAACTTTGAATCCATTATGGCATTTATCAACTGCGGCGTCGAGACCGTAAACATGGCCACCAGCGAAGTTACGACCAGGGCCAGCGACATCCAGCCGTAGACTTTGGTGATAAATGTTTTCTGCTCCAGAGCAATTTGATATTCCGGAACCAATTCCGTGGACATAAGAACCCTCCTTATTGGAACTTAAATTATATTTCGCTGACTTCCGAATAATAAGCAATATAAAATAATTCAGCCGGAGATACTATCGTTTTCCCTTGATGACCATATCTTTTAACGGCTTGCGGTCACTAATCTTTTCGCGGGCTTTGATATCTTCCGGCAAAGCTTCCCGATCGCCGTAACGGCCGGCGGCAAAGGCACACATTACCTCATAATCGGATTCGGACACACCCAGTGCATCATACACTTTATCACGGTGAAATCCCCCCATACCGTGCGTGTACAGGCCAAGCATCCGCGCCTGCATGGTCATAGCCATCCAGGCGGCACCGCTGTCAAAGGCCGCCCAGGCATTCGGTTTATCGTTGTGGGAAAACCGGCGGCGGGCGAAAATGAATCCCAGAACCGGTGCCTTGACCGCCCATTTTTGATTGCCCTCGGTAAGCAGACTCAGATATAATTCAAGGTCATTTTTATCGGTCGCATACATAAACAGCCATGGTTGCTCATTGAAACAGGACATCGACCAGCGTGCCGCTTCGAACAGGCTCATCAAGACACGGTCATCGACAGGAGTCGGATCATACGCCCGCGGCGACCAGCGATTGATGAATAATTGATCTATGACATATTCCGGATTGCGGTTGTTTTCGACATGCTTACCCTTATCATCATATAATTTCATATCTTCTTCCTCCTACTGACTATTATTTTTAATTCATTTAGATAACAATTGCTCCATGCTTTAGTTCTGTTCTTTCGGTATTGACACATGACCCGGCCCGGAATTCTTCTGAGATTTTATGGTATAAATTTGGCACGATTTAACGATTTTGTCAACTTCAAAAAAGGAAGATAAAAGGACGATTTTGAAAATAAAAACAGGCCCGGAATGCTACCGGGCCCGTGATTGCAATTATCACTAAGACAAAGGATTATTTCAGGAGTATCATTTTTCTGGAATCGACAAAATCCCCGGCTTTGAGACGATACAGGTAGATTCCATTGGCCACACTTGTTCCATTTTTGTCGGTGCTGTTCCAGACAACTTCATAATGGCCCGCGGGCTGAGTCTCATCGACCAGCGTTTTCACATGCTGCCCCAGCGTATTATACACTTCGAGGCAAACTGATACCGCCTGAGGAAGATCATAGCTGATTATGGTCGAAGGATTGAAAGGATTCGGGCGATTGCCGTACAATTGGAATTGACCCGGAATAAGATGTGTGAAGACCGAATAGTCGGGTTGATAACGACCCACCGATCGTATGATATAATCGCGGCTCATCCCTTGCGGCAATTCACTGTCGATATTAAAACCGAATTCCAAAATATCACCCTTGTTCATCTCGAGAATTTCATTGTGTCCGAATCCGACCCAGCTCTTGGCGGCACTTCCGCCCAGTAAGTTACACCGTGCGACGGCCCAGTTTTGTGTGACAGGAGTTGCATTTGACGGAACGTCAAGCGAGAAGACATCGGCCGTCAAACTTCCCTCCCAGGATATCCGGACCATGATTTCGGGAGACGAATTGTCGGGCGGGATATCGGCGAGAACATACTCATCGGCACTGTATTGCCGTGATGGTATCTCCGAAACGGCCACCCAGTCACCATTTTCTGACATAATTTCGACATTGAAAGATGTCGTGATATTAGATGAGGCTTTTTCCTCGTACGGGCAAGGCAGTTTTATCGGCCCTTTGAAGGTAAGATAGCTTCCGCCGTACCTCGGGAATGTCAGAATCAAATAGCCGGATTGATCGGCCCTGAAGCAGGCATCATCTATGTCCTTTATTAATTCAAGGCAGTCCCGGCCATCCTGATCCACCGCCGTAAGCGGCGCCACTGATTCCTCATAGAGAAAGACCTGCCCGTCGACCGAACAGCCTATCCGCGTGTTCCGAGGATGGTCGACGGTGATCAATTCGATATCATTCAGATATGTAATTTCGTTTTCCAATTCCCTCAGCTGGAAAACGACATTATCATTCTGCGGCGAAACAGATCCTTCGACATGATAGTAGTCCGTCACGACTTTGGTATAATTCGAATATTCGCAGGCGGTTAGAAGCGGGTTTTCCTCGACAAAATCATTGCCGTCATAGCTGTACAAAACGGGACATGACGGTATCGGCGCCTCGACAATCCGAAAATAGTTGGTATCCGACCAGATTACCGGGTAGAAATGGGAAACCCGCCAGTAATGACTTCCCAGAGAAAATCCAGAAGGAAGGGTCCAGCTTTGATTTGTAATAACAGTGTCGATTTCGGGGGAGCCAAAATCGGAGTTATTATCGACCTGGACTTTGAAATGGGTCTCTCCCGGACGGAAATCCCAGCCAATCGGGATTGTTTGGTAGTAATAATATTCTACGCCGTTTTCGGGGTATTCCAGGTGCGGTTTTTTACTGTACACTTTGAATTGGAAGAAGTCGGACCAGTTGCCCCATGCGATAGTGTCACATGCGGAGCGAACCCGCCAATAGTAGCTGCACCAATAGTAAGCATCGTCATAATAGATGGCCAAAAGAGAATCGCCGTCATAAAATGTCGAATCCAGATATGCATGATCACGCAGATCACCGAGATCGCTTGTATCGATCATAGTATCCATTTCAATATCGTACACTTCGATCTCATATACAATGGCACTGTCGACTTCATACCATTCATATTGTCCGTCTGTATTGTAGTACCTGTAGGTATGGTCGCCCGGGAAGAATAATTCGGGCGAAGGACATGGATTAACCGCCACAGCGATTCCCCCTGTGATTAATGCAAAAATCGCCAGGATAATTAAAATACTCATCCGGCTGCTTTTCATAGCTACCTCCAAATGATTTAAAAGCAGTGTTGCAGATAACCAATACTCAACATCCCGGAATATGCGACGAATAAATCGAAATAACCGGGATATCAAATACATTCACGAAAATTTAGGAAGTTAGAAGTAAGTATGTTTCCCGGCATCACCTCCATTCAAGTTATATTCTGTTGAATAAACATTACTTTCCGCCACAGAGCCGATTCTTATATAGTGCTTTTTTCAGATTACCTGACAATCGGCTTGTCGGCATGAATCATCCATCCATAAAGATAATCAATCAGGAGGTAATAATCTTACACATGAAATTCGACGACATAATAAAGACAATTTTGGTGCGGAATTTTTGATGTCAAAGGCGGGAATAGAGTTATTTTACTTTGCTACAACCATTTAACAATATATTATTTTTGATATTTAAGGATTATAACATCGTTGCCTTTTCCATTGCCAGAGTAATCCAATATGTGATTCCCCAATTTGGGAAACATCTTACATTGTAAAAATGGGAGGCGTTAAGATGAATGAAAATGTGTGCCGGGATTGCGACCGTGAAGAGAGAAAAAAGAGAGGCTATTGATCTTGCCCTGTTTTATTGGACAATTAAATAAGGTTGTTGGTTTAACCGTTCGAAGTCAACCGGGCTGAGATAATTCAGCGTAGAATGACGACGA
>PGXB01000044.1 GCA_002838945.1 candidate division Zixibacteria bacterium HGW-Zixibacteria-1 | reverse complement strand
ACGCCGTCATTCGAGCCTGGGTTTTAAAAATCCAGTTGACTTCGAACGGGCGGCTACCCTATCTTAACTATGTGTCCATTTTTTTAGGGGAAGACCAACGCTACCGGGCTGTCTCAGGCCGACAACAGTAAGGTTAATCTGCTCCAGGAATTCGAATGCGCCCTGGTGCCGATATTCCAGTTTGCCGTATTCTATGGCAACGATCTCGAAATCGCCCCTGGCCCCGATATGACCCTCATCGGCCGGGTTCATTCCAACGGGAATCTCTGGCTCCAGGCCGGTTCAAACCTCCGCATGGACAGTTATGTCACCTGTTCCGGTGATCTTCTTCATGGCCGCAAGGGCCCGGGATCTGTTGATAACGGCAATGTCCAGATCAAAGATACCGACGGCAATTACCAGAATATGAAAAATTCCGATGGATCCTTTTTGGAATCAACAAATTCCAACTGGTACGATTCGGCGTCATCACGCTGGGGCGGCCGTGTTCAGGATGCCGCCTTCGGGCAAACCGAGCTGAATCTCCCGCTGACCAACAGTGATGATCCTCATAAACTGATTGAACGCGGTTCCGGCAATCCCGATTCCTATGAACATAAAGCTGAGTTGAAAATTATCGACGGCGCCGCCTATGCTCAGATCGGAAGTGTCTGGACCAATGTTACCGCCCTTCTGCCGGCCAATACTCTGACAAGTAAATCATTTTATGACAAGCACGAAGGAACCTGGGTCAATACCACCGAAGTCGATATGGCCAAGTTGGCCACAAGTACATATTTCCCGTCCAACGGCGTCATCTATGCTTCGGATGACCGTGCCGGAACATTCAACGCTCTTCGATTGGCCGATGCCGCCGATCTGGGTCATCCGGTTTCCATCTTCAGTGAGAACCCGATGTACGTCAAGGGTGACTTCAACTCAATAGACAAACAGCCGGCGGCCCTTGCGGCTGATGCCGTCACCTTTTTATCAAACAACTGGGATGATGCCCGCTCGCACCCCGATACCTCGCTCAATCGTCGAAGAGTAACAGAGACTACCTGTAATGCTTCGGTTATGACCGGCAATACCAATACCACCAGTTCGAATTACAATGGCGGTCTCGAGAATTTGCCCCGTTTCCTGGAGACCTGGAAAGATAACTGGGGAAATCAGGTCAAGTTCAAATTTACCGGTTCTCTGGTAAATTTGTGGAATTCCCTTCAGGCCGACTCACCCTGGTCCTATGGCATCTACTATACGGCGCCGATTCGTGAGTGGGCTTATGATACCGATCTCGATGATCCGAGCAAATTACCGCCGGAAACACCCGTGGTTCGTATATTCCAGCGAACGCGCTGGCAGCAGGTCGATATCGGCTACGCCGTTCAGGAGGATTCTATTTAATCCTCTTCCATTAATTGACTTTTGAAAAGCCGGCCCGGGCACACTTGATGTCTGCCGCCGGTTTTTTAATATATTGTCACTTAACAGGTTAGCGACCATGAGGGCTATTGAAAGACATCGACTAAAATCGACCGGGTTTATGCCGATTTATAAGTTAAAGGAATTCTATTTAGATCTCTATCTGTAAAGACATTAAGACGAGGAATATTTTTATGTCAAGGGTAAAATTTCTTAACAATCAAATCGGTATGGTCACATTCATTGCCTTGATGGTTATGCTGATGCTGACCATCATTGGAGCTGCGGCCCTGAAACTGGCCGATGACGAACTTAATATCGCCGGTAATGAAATGAGCGAAATGACCTCCTTTTATGCCGCCGAAGCCGGCCTTGAAATGGCCTCCGCCTCCATCCAGGCTCAATATGTATCCACCGGTAATCCGCCGACGACAATGCCGTCCGGAAGCAATAATATAAACAGCAGCGCCACTGTCGCCTATGTTACGACCGATAAAGGGGCTGCGGTACAACGCACACTGACGCTCGGGACATTGGCCGGCCTTCATGCCCTTGTAAAATCGTATCGAATACAATCCATTGGAACCTCGCTCATCGATGGCAGCCAGATACGATTGACTCAGGAATTCGAGGCCGCGATGGTGCCTATTTTTCAGTTTGCGGTGTTTTATAATAATGATCTCGAAATTGCGCCCGGCCCCGATATGAGCATAATGGGCCGTATTCATACCAATGGTAATCTTTATCTTCAGGCCGGAGCGACCCTGTGGATGGACAGTTATGTCTCATCTTCCAAAAATTTATATCATGGTCCCAAAGGCAACAACCCGTTGTCAACAGGAGATATTTTTATTAAGGATACGGATGGGAACTATCAAAACATGAAGAACGCTGACGCCTCCTTTCTGCAATCCACGAACGCCAACTGGTATGATTCGGCGTCGTCGCGCTGGAATGGTCGCGTGCAGGACGCCGCTTTCGGTCACCCGGAACTTACTCTGCCCTTGACCAATGCCGGGGATGCTCACAAATTAATCGAGCGCAGTTCGGGAAATCCCGACTCATATGAAAACAAGGCCAATATGAAAATTATCGACGGAAACGTTTATTCCCTGGTCTCCAGCACCTGGGTAAATGTAACGGGCCTTCTCCCTGCCGGCACGGTCACTCAGAAAACATTTTTTGACGGACGCGAAGGGAAAAATGTTAATACCACGGAAATTAATATGTCCCTGCTTAAATCGACCAGTTACTACCCCGGCGGCGGCGTCATTTATGCGTCCGACCACCGTGCCGGGACTTTCAACGCCCTCCGCCTCGTTAATGGTTCCGACCTGGGCCAGCCGCTTTCGATATACAGCGAGAATCCGATCTATGTCCAGGGAAATTTTAACAATGTCAATAAACAGCCGGTCGCTATTGCCGGGGATGCCGTGACATTTCTGTCAAATAGCTGGGATGATACGAAATCCACATTGACGAAGGACATGCGACCCGCAAGCCAGACCACTGTCAATGCCAGCATACTGACAGGAAACACCAACACCACCATGACCAATTATAACGGCGGCTTGGAAAACCTGCCGCGTTTTCTGGAAAATTGGAATACTGTAAGATTCATATGGCGGGGATCAATGATCAATCTCTGGAATTCTCTCCAGGCCAACGGCAATTGGGGTGGCAGCTACTATACACCGCCGATTCGTGACTGGGCCTATGACAACGATCTTGATGATCCCGGCAAGCTGCCGCCTAATACACCCTGTCTGCGTGTCTTCCAGAGAACCAGCTGGAAGCAGGAAGATGTCGGCTACGTTACGATGAATGAAAATTTGACCGCTGATACCACGACTTTGGCCCCGTAGCCAAATAAAAAAACCCCCGGCTTTCGGCCGGGGGTTTTTTTATTCTTTGACTGTTTTAATTCTCGACGGATTCGATTACTTCAACACTGCCGAGTTGAGACAAACCCGGCCGCAGGATATTAGCGGGACCGGACACGATAATAGTCATATTATTTTTATCGAGCAAACTCCCGGCAATATTTCGCAGACGCTTAGGGTCGCACTCACGGAACCTGTCAAATAGCTTTTCATAAAAATCCTGACCCACTCCAATCCGTTTGAGCGTAGCCATCATGGCTAACGAACTGTATGTGGTCTCATAATAATCAGTCGCATAGCCGTAGAAGAAATTCCTGGCTTCGTCAAGCTCCTTGAAAGGAACCTTGATATCTCGCAATTCCTCAATGACATTCATTACTTTCAAGATTGCACCCGGCGCCATATCGTTTGAAGAATTGCCGGAAATCATCCATGCCCCGTTCTGCTTCGACCATTCAATCTGCGAACCGACCGAAGAGGCCAGGGTTTGTTCCAGTACGACTTTCTGCCACAGCCGGGAGATTTCTCCGCCCCCCCCCAGAATATAATCGAACAATATCAGGGCGGCCGTGTTTTCGGAACCGGCCGGTACGGCCGGACGACCGATCAGGAAATCAGTGCTGGGTGCCTCAGGATAATCCAATATGATAATCTTCAGTGAATCCGGTAAGGAAAGATTGACAATCGGTTTAGAAAAGCCCATTCCGGGTTTCCAGTTTGAAAACAGCTTGTTTATCAATTTCACAGTTTCATCAATTGTGATATCCCCGCCAAGAAACAGGGAAGCATTATTCGGCCCGATATTATCGTCAAAAAACTGCTGAACATCGGCAAGCTCAATATTCTCTATTCCCGCCCGCGTCCCGGTAGTCGGCGAACCATAACCTTCCTCACCATAGATTTGAGAGTACAGGACATTGGTCAGCCGCTGACTTGCAATGGATTGCCGCTGCATCGATACCGATACAAAACGCCGCTTCTTCCTTTCCAGATTTATTTCCGTCAATTTCGGCCGTTGTACCATATCGGCCAGGATCTCGAGCGAAAATTGCAGGTCCCGCGAAAGAAATGTTCCCTCAATAAATGAACCATCCCGAAGCGCATTGACATTGACCGTACCACCGGTGGAATCAATGGCATTGGCCAGCGCCGTATCGGGGAAATTCTCCGTACCGTCCAGAAGCATCGATAATGAAACCGAACATAATCCCGCGGTCCGGGAAGAATCGACGGCCGTACCGGTCCCGAATAACATGAAGAAATCGATCATCGGCTGTCGATGATCCTCTATCAGATAAACCTCCATGCCATTGGACAAACTGAAACGGTGGCAGGCCGGAGCAATGACGGATGCGGAGGTCGCAGCGCCCGCGAGGACAACCGCCGCCAGAACATAAATAACTATATTTATTCTATTCCTGCTCATCATTACTTTCATGGTACGAAGTCGGACGTTCGCCGGGAGGACTTACAATAACCATAATCCTGTTGGACAGGTCGAAATATTTCTGCGAAGTATTCATGATGTCATCCAGAGTCAGCGACTTAATTGCCTTTATCATCTTTTTCCTGAATTGGATATCATTGGCAATCATACCATATGTCGCCGCAATACCGGTCTTATCGTCAAGCGTTCGTTCACTTCTGTAAAAATCGACCAGGGCCCGGTTTTTTGCCTTTTCCAGTTCCGCCTCGGTGATCTGATCCATTTTCAGCCGCTCTATTTCCTCGGCCATCTGCCTGACCCCCTCGTCCAGAGGCGAATCGAAGTTGAGTATGGCATAACTGTATATTAATCCCGGATCCTCCGCCTCGATTATTCCACCCGAGACCGCCATGGCCGATTTTTCTTCGTTGACCATTCGCTGATTTATTCGTGATGATGTTCCGGTATTCAATATATTGCTTATCAACCTCAGCGCCGGAATGTCCGGATGAGTAATCCCGGGAATGCGATATCCAATTATGAAGACCGGAATTCCCACATTCCCTTCGATTATGGATCTTCTGTCGCCGATCGATTGTGGTTCACCGATCGGCCGCCACTCTTTCGCCGGTTCACAAATAATGCTCCCGAACAATTCCCTGACCCGGGCCGCGGTACCTGCGGAGTCAAAATCGCCGGCAATGACAATCATCGCATTGGCCGGCTGAAAATATGTGCGGTAATATGCCTTGAGATCATCGAGATCCATGCGGTCGATATCTTCCGGCCAACCATACCTGTTATGGCCGTATGGATGGGACCGATAAGCCAGGTTGAAAAACTCCTCATTAATATGACCGTAAATCGAACTCTCGACCTCCGCCAGCCTCTTTTTCCTGATAATATCTTTGGCCAGAAGAAGTTTCTCGGATGTCATTTCGATGCCGGCCATGCGGTCGGCCTCAAGCACCAAAACCGTATCCAGCATTCCAGAAGGAACCTTGGCATAAAAATGGGTTACATCCCAATCTGTGCGCGAGGTGGTGTTCCCGCCGCACGACTGTATGATTCTCGAAATTTCACCCTTTTTGAAGGATTTCGTCCCCTGCCACGCTGTCGCCTCGCAAATAGATGTTATTCCCGTAAGTCCCGGGCATTCATTCTTGATGCCGACATGATAACAGATCCTGACAGCCACCAGAGGAACCGAGTGATCCTCTATTGTCACCATTACCAAACCGTTGTCAAGCACCGTCTCGACAGGATTGGTCCCGGCTTGGGAAACGGAAAACAAAAGGAATAAAATAAGAAGTGCCGTATATGATATCTTCAAATCAGTGCTTCTCATAACATCCTAAAATAGCACATCAAAGCGCCAAAGGCAATCTGAAATCATCAGATTCCTTACCGAACATATTGCTCCATGTCGTCTACTTTTTATATTTCCCCGGCGGACGTATTATTGAGGGCTGTGGATCGGAAACAACCCCCGCCGTGAGGGACGTGCCGTGATGAACCCCACCGGAAGCCAGCCTGGATTGCAGACCGACAAAATAACTGGTCAAATTAACCCTGATCCCCAGTTCATAATTCTCATCATTATCAAAATTAATATATCCGATTATTCCCGGCGACGGGTAAAATTCAGCCCCGTATACTTTCCTGGCCCCTGAAATACTCTGCTTAACCGAAAGGGACATTTCGGCGGAAACCATCAAATATCTTCCGAATGGCATACCGGATATTGAATAAAGCTGTTCGATATCGGTCTGCTCCCCGGCGATTTCCTCGCGGTTCAGATTGGAGAAAACCGCCGCCATATAAAGCTTCGGATTCTGCCTGACAAGCAGCCCGATATTCCAATTATGAGTGCCGTCAAGCGCGATCGGCCCATCCTTAACATAACGGTATGATCCCCCGACATATATTCCGTAATTAACCCGCAATCCCAGGCCGAATATATATTCATTATATTTTGCGCCTTCGAAATCATTCAGATGACGATAACTGATTCCAACGCCGTCCCCGACAGTGTTGAATCCCCAATTATGCCCAAAACTGCCGTCATAAATTTCGCCCGTGATCTGGGCCGAAATAGTCCGATAGTACCCCAGTGCGGCCGGATTTACCCAGGAAGCCTCGGGACCTTCGACAAGAGAGGCAAAACGATGATAATGCACGCCGGGCGGAATTTCATAACGGTTGGCCCCATAAAGAGACTGGAACAGAATAAACTGGAAAATCAAAAAAATAAAACTCAACCGAAAAGATGTCAAAAACTTCATCGGTTTACCTGAATCCCTTCAATAAAAATATTCCCGCTGTCTTCGACATCTATGGTGATCGGTATTGTACCCTCGCCGGTGTAACATTCCATCCGATTGCTTTGAACGATTACCGGTTTGACGGGCAAATCCGTTACATGCATTTCACCATTCGTATCGACATTCAACATGAATCTGGCCGATATATTATCGGCTATCAGCAATGAGATATCCTCAAAATCATTGGATATAGCCAGACCGGCGCCTTCACTGCCGGTCACCTCCACCCTTACCGGACAATGGGTCCCGATAATACGACAGCCGCCGCCCGTAAGCTCGGCCCCGCTTATTTTAATCTTTCCGTAACTGTTTCTGATCGTAAAACTGCCCTCAATGCCGTTAATCGTTATATCACCGTTTTCATTTTTTATACGGGTCATCTCATCCATTGTTACCAGATTCTGCGCGGTTATATCGGCGTTGCTTACGGTTACGGAAATCTCGCCGGATATATTGCTTAAATTTATATTCTGAGTGGAGCCTGCAAGAATCAGACTTCGGCTTATATTGGAAATATCCATTCTGCCGAACGAAGAGCGGTTTTCGACCGATGTAAACGGCCCGGCGATGATGATGTCAAAATATTCGGCATCAATTTCAAGCTGGCAGTCGGCCGGCAAAGTCAGTTCGCCTTCGATACTGACCGCATCATCCTCGCCGCTCCAGGGAGCCGGATTGGGCGCCCGCAAGAAAAGCCTGAGCGATGCCGGCGTCTTTTTGATTTCGGCCTCCACCAGGTTGTCATACTCCCTGGCGTCCGACTCATTGTGAGTCTTGAGTAATTTCTTATACACAAATACCGCCTGCTCGCCTTCGCCGGTATGGATGTATAATTTCCCCGAAAGACTTGATACCGACATAATATCTACTTTTTCGCCCGGTGCCAGCGTGGTTTCCAGACGACTGGTCTCGGTCACATAGCGATTATCGCTGAGCTCATAATACTGCGCCGATGCCGCTGCTGTTATTGTCAGAAGTAAAATGGTCAGGCAGAATAAGTCTCTATATTTCATGGCCTGCTTCTCCTTGCAGTCATTTCATAAATCTCCTTCATCAAAATGGAACCGGCCACCGCCGCATTAAGTGACTCCACTTTATCACTGTGCTCTATGCGAATACTGTAATCGGCCAGGCTTCGCAATTCCGCGGATATTCCCTCGGCTTCGGAGCCAATTGCCAGAATGAATCTTTTTCCCGGCTTGAACTTCTTGATTTGGGCCTTAATATGCCCCCCCCCGCGGGTCTGTAATAATAATTGCATAATTCTGGTTTTTTTTCAAAATCGCAACGTCTTCCGGCGAACCGGAACACACGGGAATTCCGAATATCGCCCCGACAGACGATCGCACTACCTTGGGGTTGTACAAATCGACCGTTTCATCGGTCCCGAGGACAAGGTTAAAATCGAAAGCCAAAGCCGACCTGATCAGCACCCCGGCGTTTCCCGGGTCAGAGACTCGATCAAGAAGTAATATTTTCTGAAATGTCCCGCCTGATATCTCACCCGGCCGGCATTGGGGAATATTAAAAAGACCTATTAAACCCTGGCTGGTCTCGGTATCCGAAAGCTGACGGATATCCCTGGCAGCGATTTCCTGGCAGTTTATCCCCCGTTCCTGATAAAGCTTAATCAGTTTCATTCCCCGGTCATTCAGTTCGGCCTGCGAGTAATATAGACCAGTTGGCAGGAAGTCGAATCGCAGTGATTCCTCAAGCAGGCGGACTCCCTCGGCCAGAAACTGATTATACTGCATCCGGCCCTTTTTGGTCAGAAGTGACCGCAATCTCTTTTTCTCTGCCGGACCAAGTTTCAATGTTATTCCTTGCATTTTCATTCACTCTCGCTTAATAATAGTATAAAACAATAATTACGAAGCTTTAAGCAAGTGAAATCTGTTATTTACATATTTTTGGCCTGGTTAATGATATGGCCTGCTGTTGCTGCCGACACGACGCAGGTTTTCATCGGCTGGGATGGCCGGTCCTATTATTCTGCCAACCAGGGTCCGCAAATCGGCCTTGCCCTTTCGGGCGGCGGGGCTCGCGGAATGGCCCAAATCGGCGTCCTGAAGGCCTTTGAGGAGACAGGAATCAGAATTGGAGGCATTGCGGGGACCTCAATCGGCGGTATCATCGGTGGGCTTTATGCATCAGGCTTCAATGCCGCGGAACTAGACGGCATTATAAGAAAAATCAATTTCGGCGAATTATTCTCCAACCGTCCCAAACGAACCACCATGCTTCTGACCCGGCGAGAAGAAATGGAAAGATATCTTATCTCGATACGTTTTGACGGCACGAAACCGTTTATCCCCCAAGCGCTTACCAGTGGCCAGAAACTCTCTGATCTGCTCTCGTTGCTGACCCTTAAGGCCAATTACATCTCTGGCGGCGATTTTTTAAGACTAAAAATCCCCTTCCTCGCCATAACTACCGATATTGTAACCGGTGAAGAGGTAGTTATTAACAACGGCAATCTAGCCGATGCCATGCGTTCGACCATGGCCTTTCCACTGGCCTTTACCGGCGTCGAACTGGAGGATATGCTGCTGATGGATGGCGGCATGGTTAACCCGGTTCCGGTCAATATCGTCGAAAAGACCGCTCCCGGTCTTGATTTGATCGTTGCCGTCAACACCACCAGCGGACTCTTATCAAAAGATGAAATCAATAATCCGATCGACATCGCCAATCAGGTCACTTCCATAATGTCGATGGATAAACTGAAAGCATCGCTCGAAGCGGCCGACATCGTCATCGAACCGACCATCCCGGAAATCCATTCGACCGATTTTGAAAATATCGATGAATTAATTGAGTGCGGCTATGAGGCCGGCTTAAAGGCCGCCAATCAAATTTATGAGCAGTGTAAAATCAAGTGTGACGGTGATTCAATATACCTGGCTGATATCAGATTCGGACCATCGGGAAAATATTGGGACACCACTCAATTTCGACTCCGTCCGGGCATGATAGCCACCCGGGAGGATATCCGGCAGGCAGCCAATGCGTTATATCTTGATCAAAGATTATTATCGATCTCTCTGAAAATTATCAATACGGAAAGAAAAGTCGACGGGTATGAGGCCGGTGATCTGATTATTGAAGCGGTTCCCGTGCCCCGTATCGATGATATCAGGATCAGCGTCACGGGGAATACGGTATTTGACGACTCCACCATCTCCAGCCTTATAAATCAGGATGACAGCTTTATCACCGCCGAAGACCTGCTCATTTTTTCGGACACTCTGGTCAGGCTGTATGAACACAAAGGTTATGATCTGGCAAATATTCGGAACCTTGCTTATCATCCGGACGCCGGAAAGCTGGTGATTGACATCGATGAGGCCATCGTGCGGCGAATAATGGTTGTCGGAAACGAGAGAACCAAGCTTTGGCTGATAAAATCAAATTATCCGCAGGCCATCGGTTCTCCTTTCAGTTCCAGATCGGCCGCCCATGGGATCGCCAACATTTTTGCCACGGATCTTTTTGACCGCGTCACTATCCACGTCCTCCCCGGTTCCGAGGGAGCGGTAGTAAAAATCGCCGTTAAAGAAAAAAAATATACACAAATTCGTTTCGGCTGGCATCTGCACGATGAGTTCAAGAATGAAACTTTCGCGGAGATTCTCGATGACAACCTCTTCGGCACCGGCCAGGAATTTCTGGCTCATGCCCAATATGCCGACCGCCGACGCAAGTATGAACTGACATTGAAAGCCGATCGCTTTTTTTCGACATATTTCACCTATCGCGCAACCGGATTCTATCATTACCTCGACCGCAATATCTACGATGACAATGGCGAATCAATCGCCATGCACAAGGAAAGTCGATACGGTTTCGATTTCGCCCTGGGCCACCAGATTGCCCGTTTTGGAACGGTCAACGGTGGTATCGGATGGACCGAGGTCGAAAATGAATATTCGCCGGGAGGCACCTCCGACCGCATAAAATTAAGAACCTTTTCGCTAACATCAAAGGTGGAAAATATCGACCAGTTTCCTTTTCCTTCGAGGGGAAAGAAGCATGTCATCTTGGCTCAGTTTGCCACGGATATTCTGGGAGCCGATGCGCAATTTTCGAAGTTCTATAGTTCCCTGGAATCTTTCTGGCCCCTTCCGGTTGGGCTTAATTTCCACCCGACCGTATCGCTCGGGCTTTCCGACGCGAAGGCCGGTATCCCGGTTTCCGAAAGATATTACATGGGCGGCCATTATTCCTTTTATGGATTCGCTTATGACGAATTGATCGGCGCGAAAATGTTTCTGACCAACCTGGAATTGAGGCTCAGTCTTCCCTACCGCTTTTACCTCTATGGCCGCTATGATTTCGGCCAGGTTTACGGGGACTTTGATGATATAAAATTGAATAATATGCGACACGGCTATGGCTTCTCGCTCGCCCTCGATTCTCCAATCGGCCCGATGGATATCGGTTACGGTAAGTCGGGCACTCACCCCGACCGATTGTATCTGGATATCGGACTGATTTTTTAGACCGGGCTGGTATTACAATTATCCCGGCCGTCTCGACAGACCTTGTTTTCAATAAAATTCTGTAATTCCGATAAGGTAAAAGGCGAAAGTTTGCGGATTGTATTAGTCTTTTTTTAATAAAAACTCAATTTTTTTTGCCTGATATTAATTCCTTTCTTGACAATGCCCGATATTTGCGTATTTTATTTAAGTAATTGATACTTTTTTACTTACCTTACCGCCAGTACCGCCGATATGAGGGGTATAGACTTCACATAAACATATATGTTTGAAGTGTTTAACTATTTTTACATTTATGACTGAACAAAAGGACCAACCGGTTGTTAAAACTTTGAAAACTATCAGCAAGTTAAAGTTATAGAGGGAATCAACAAATGGAATCCAGAAATTTCTCGTCACTGATAACCATCGTTTTATTAATTTCTCTTTTTATTGGCGGCTCGACAATAGCCTCATCACTGCACCCTGATCTGGTCAAAAAGCTTCGGGCCGAAGGCAAACTCCAGGAGTATGTCGCAGCGATGGCCGACGCCCGCGCCCGCGGCGTCGATAATCCCGATCGGAGCAGCGCTTTCGTGCCGTCCAGATCATCTTCGCTCGATTTTAAGACGGTCGATACCATCCGGGCCATCGTGTTACTGGTCGATTTTTCCGACCAGCCCTATACCGCCGGCGTTGTGGCCGGAACTCCGGTAATGTTTGACTCGCTGCTTTTTTCTGAAGGACGGCTGAATCCGACCGGATCAATGACGGAGTTTTATCTGGAAAATTCATATGGTACATTCTATGTGAAGGGCGATATTTACGGTTGGTATAGAATGCCGCAGACTTATGCTTACTATGTCGATGGTCAGCGCGGTTTTGGAACCTATCCTCGCAATGCTCAGGCATTGGCCCGCGATGCCGTCCTGGCCGCTGATCCTGATGTTAATTATGCCATTTATGATACCTATGGCCCGAGCGGCGTTCCTGATGGCGAAGTCGACGGGCTGTTTGTTATTCATTCCGGCCCGGGCTACGAGGAAACCGGCGATGTGAATGACATTCACTCTCATCAGTGGAGTCTTCACACTCCTCTTAGTCTAGACGGCGTCACCATCGACTCTTACTCAATGGAGCCTGAAGAAAGATTAAATACTTTTTCGCTTGTCGATATGGGCGTCTTCGCTCACGAATACGGCCATGTCCTGGGACTGCCCGATCTCTATGATGTTGACTATATACCTGAAACTTCCGACGGCCTCGGAAAATGGTCATTAATGGCCGGAGGCAGTTGGAACAACAGCGGCAAAACACCGGCTCAAATGGATGCCTGGTCTAAGTCTTATGTCGGCTTCATCCAGCCGATTAACGTCACCTCAAACATGGTGGGCGTCGAATTCCCTCAGACTGAAAGTGAGCCGCTGGCTTACCGCATCTGGGCCGGAGGTACCGTCGGTCCGCAGTATTTCCTTGTCGAAAACCGCCAGATGGCCGGTTTTGATGCCGCTCTTCCCGGAGCTGGATTGCTTATATATCATGTCGATGAAAACAGATGGGGCAATATAGACGTCAACCATTATCAGGTGGCCCTGGAACAGGCGGACGGAAAATACGATCTTGAATTTTCACCCAATAGCGGCGATGCCGGCGATCCGTGGCCGGGTGCGGTTAACAAAAGGTCTTTCGATGATTTCTCGACACCCAGCAGCCGGAATTATCTTAATATGACCACACAGGTATCGGTTTGGAATATTTCCAATTCCGACTCCCTCATGACCGCTAATCTGGATATCCAGTGGTCGCGGCCGTACTATTATATGATGGATACATCGTTTATCGATGCCGGAGCCGACGGGTTCCTTGACCCGCTCGAAACCGTCCAGTTTTATTTCGTACTGGCCAATATGTGGAAAGATGTCAGCAACGTCACCGTAACTCTCACCTCGAATGACCCCGATATCGTCTTTACCACCCCTTCGGTAAACTTTTCTTCCATCGGAGGCAATGGCGGCTCGGTCAATAATTATTCCAGCCCGATCGAATTCATCGTTCCCGATTTGGTTTACCCGACTTATGATTCCTTCTATGTCACTATCGAGTCGGACGGCGGACAGTTCGTCAATGTCTTTCGGCTGGAGCAGATCGTCGGTCGGCCCGAGATACTTCTGGTTGACGATGACCGTGGAAAAACCTACGATTCATTATATCTGGGTGACCTGAAGAAAAAACAGGCCCCGGCCGATGTCTGGACCAAAGCCACCCAGGGTTCACCATCAGGCGCCGATTTGAGTCAGTACAATACCGTCTTCTGGTTCACCGGCGACACCTCATCCAATCTGCTTAACGCCACCGACATTCAGTCGTTGAAAGATTTCCTTGACGGCGGCGGCAGTCTCTTCCTTACCGGTCAGGGACTGGCCTGGGAACTGAAGAATGAAGACTCGGCTTTCCTGGCCGATTATCTTCACGCCCGCGCCGACATTTTGTTCTTCAATCTGATTCACAATGGTGTCTCCGGATCGCCCATAGGTGATGGGCTGAGCTACCGTTATTACAGCGGCGCCAATCAGGACTTCAACTGGTCGAGGATGATCCAGGTGATTCCGCCGGCTCAGGCCGCTTTCAATTTCAAAAACGGCGGCCCATCCGCGCTCAGTTTCGAAGGTGACTCCAAGGTCGTCTTTTTCAACTGGGGTTATGAGGCTATTTCGAACGATTTCGGCCTTTATAACAAACGCGATACCCTGCTGGCCAATATCCTGATGTTTTTGACCAACTGGCAGCCGCAACCCTGTATCGACAGCGATGGCGATGGTTTCGGCGATCCGGGCAATCCCGATAACCGATGCCCCGATGACAACTGCCTGACCATTTATAATCCCGATCAGTCCGACTACGACGGCGACGGGCTCGGTGATTCATGCGATAACTGCATGTTCGTCTCCAATCTCGATCAGGCCGACAGCGACGGTGATGGTGTCGGCGATCTATGCGATAACTGCCCAAATATTTCCAACAGCAGTCAGGCCGATGCCGACTACGACGGGATCGGCGACCTCTGCGATAATTGTCCTAATTTCTCCAACCACGACCAGGCCAACGCCGATGAGGACAGCTACGGCAATCTGTGCGACAATTGCCCCGGTATCACCAACCAGGATCAGGCTGATGCCGACGGTGACAATGTCGGCGATATCTGCGACAACTGCATCAATGTCGCCAACCAGGCGCAGGTAAATTCCGACGGCGATGCTCTGGGCGATCTGTGCGATAATTGCCCCACTGTCACCAATGTCGATCAGGAAGATTTAGACAGCGATAATGTCGGCGACAGTTGCGATAATTGTCTTGAGGTGCCCAATACCGATCAGGCCGACAGCAATGATAATGGTGTGGGTGATGCCTGCGACTATATTTGCGGTGATGCCAACGGCAACGGCAGTGTCAATTTGCTCGACGTGACTTATATTATTAATTACCTTTATAAAGGTGGTCCAGCGCCGATAGCGATTGAGGCCGCCGACTGTAACGGCAACGGCGCGCTTAACATTCTTGATGTTACGTACTTGATTAATTACCTGTACAAGAGCGGTCCGCCGCTGATCTGCCTGTAACACAGTCATAAAATTACGTGCACATATAAGGGCCGGTCTCACCGGCCCTTTGTTTATTAACATCCCGGTTTAAAGACATCCCCAAACATGTTCCATTGTTTCGCAATGAAACATGTCTGAGGCTGCCACCTTTCTGATCAATCGTCCGTCTGTCGTTGCGAGCAGAGTGATGCGCTGAAGGCACAGAGCACAGCGTGGCAAACACGCCGTATAAACAGGACGGGCAGATGTGGACATCTGCCGCGCACAATACCGCCTGATCTCGTAGAAGATCACTCAGCTTCTTCGAATCAATATGATCCGGCGGGTGTGGCCCGGAGCTTTGCTCCGGGTTTCTAAATATGTCCAATGGTCCTCCCCTCATTATATTCAAACAAATCAATTATCAGCGAAGTTTCCTATTCAATGACATCTTAATTTCATTTTTCAAAAAAATGGTGCGCATTTGCAAAAACGTTTCATTTTCAGAAACCCGGAGCAAAGCTCCGGGCCACGCATGGCCGATTATCATTGTGGACTATCGCCGAGGTGTCATTCCAAAGGTGTGGTGATCCACGCAGGAAAGATAGTGCGTTTTGTGGAAATGGCAAGGGGAAAGTTTATTTTGGCGGCAGGTCACATCCCGTTTTTGACGGGACAAGACCTGCCGCAACATTACATAGATTCCCGCCGGGGCGGACGGGAATGACAAAGAGGAGCGGGAATGACATTAATACATGCGCCAAGAAAATCCTTGACAACATGGACTGAATGTATTACATTATCATTGTAATTAAATCCCACCATATAAGAATTATTCCTCACAAGCGTTATTTATTATGCCCCGGACGGCAATAAGACGCTTGATAAATATATCCCCTATCCGTTGGAGTTTCTAATCTTTAAGATGGAGGGAGTATGCCTATGGATCAATAAGAACGTGTGACGGTTGAAGAGGGACAGTTCGCTCCTGACTTCTTCAATTCGTCATTGCCCGGTTTGGCCGGCAGACGGACTATCTTTTGGACATTACGTCTTTAGGGCACCTGCTATTTTTCTTTCTTCATTCAGCCGTCTGTCCTGACAATAAAGGCAGCATGTTCGGACGACATCGGCTGAACAGCCGATATTAGGAACTATCCGCAATACTTCCGGCCCCGGTCATAACACCTGACCGGGGTTTTAGTTATCCCATCAGGTATCGGGTTATTCCCATACATTTTCGGCCCCAAAACCCCCAAAATCACCCGTCCGACTGCTCAAACCTTAAACATTTTGATTTATAAATCATTGTCCTACAATGAGATAAATTCAACACATCATCTCCCCCTGCGCTGCGGCATCCGGCTTGCAATTTCTATAAGCGAAATGACAACCAGATGAACTTTATAAGGATGCTTTTATGCAGGTAAAGTTTACGCTTACAATGGACAACGTCACCGTCGACGGGCAGAATATCGACTGCCTTGTTCTCGACTGGATTTCGGAGGTCGAATACGACGATGTCCTGTCCATCTCGCACAATTGGATAACCTCCCAGAATTTCCTCACCAGGAGAATGAAGGGCCTCAGCCGCGTCGGAGAATCTTCACTGAGCATTGAACCTCTGGAGGATTTTTAATCCGGGAGAGCGCTATGAATGAAATCATGCAAAATGTTATGGCCCAGTTTAGCGATCCGTCCGGGCTCTTTATTACCACCAGGACATTCATTCAGGATCGCTTCGGAACCCCCGGCCTCATTGCCGCCGCTATTCTGCTGGTCAGCATTGCCGGGATGATTCTGTCCAAGGCCGTGAAGATGTCATTCGACATCCTCCGCTATGTCGTCATCCCCGCCGTGGCCGTAACCTTCATCGGAACCTATTTTCTGCCGCTCTCGTTCGTTTACATTTTCCCGGTCACAGTTGCCTTTTTCTCCATCGTTCTTATTGTCAAAGGATAGCGTATATGCGAAGGAAAGCGCGCCCCAATACCGACAGCAATAATAATCAAGAGAAGCTTCATCGCGAGCCGGTCAGCAATTTCCCCGATGGTGAAGCCGTCAATCCCTTCAGCGAGCCGGAATGCCTGGATGAAGACAAGATGTTCATCGAATGTCCCGGCGCCACGGTATATGATCCCGAGACCCGGGAGATAATCGCCGGTGTTCGCTTCCATGACGAGGATGATCCTTCCAAAGGCTATGAAATCATCCAGCAGCAGGTCCTTGCACCCGAGCATCGCCGCCGCCGTTTGATCCAGAAAGATCACTACAATCTCATCCGCCGATGCCAGGCGTGTCAGGATTTAACGGTGCGTTTGATGCGCCGTGAAGGGCCGGATTTCTTTATTCCCAACCCCAAATTTCCGCGAAAAAAACAGCTTAAACCGGTTGAAAAAACCTGGTGATTTTGCCGTAAAATAACGCTCTAAATATTTCTGTAACTTATTATATATTATTAAGATAGCCGGGAACTTTTCCCTTGCTAAAGTGTTTAATATATGCTATCTTAAATAACTATGAATAGAAGATTTAATACCGGGTTAAAAAAACAACCGGATCGAATCGGACCGCTCCTGGACAAGGTTCTGGCCGGCTTCGGCCTGGCCTATAATCTGGGCGGATGGAGAATTGTCAACCGCTGGCCCAAAATTGTCGGCGACAAAATCGCCGAAGTCTCTCGCGCCGTGCGTTTCTCCGATAATACCTTGCTTGTCTCTGTCAGGGATGCATCATGGCGGCAGCAGCTGTCTCTTGAGGTGGACAGAATATTGCAGGAGATACATTCCGTCCCCGGTGGTAAAGCGGTAAAGCGAATACATTTTGTCTCGTGACAGGAAAGGATTTAACAATAGATGAAAGACGATACGGTGACTGCCGATACGGAAAAGAAAGAAAACAAACAATACGACGCCAGTAATATTACCGTATTAAAGGGCCTCGAAGCCGTCAGGCGCCGGCCCGCCATGTACATCGGCGATATCAGCCAGCGTGGATTGCACCACCTGGTGTACGAAGTAGTGGATAACTCGATTGATGAAGCCATGGCCGGATATTGCACCACTATCAAGGTGGAGGTTCATGAGGATGAATCGATTACCGTTACCGATAACGGACGGGGCATCCCCGTTGACAAGCACCCCACCCAGAAAAAGTCGGCGCTTGAAGTGGTCATGACCATGCTTCACGCCGGCGGGAAATTCGATCATTCAAGCTACAAAGTGTCGGGCGGTCTGCACGGCGTTGGAGTCTCCGTAGTGAATGCACTATCCGAATGGTGCCGGGTCGAGGTTTGCCGCGATGGCAATGTCTATTGCCAGGAATATAAACGCGGCATCGCTTCTTCCTCGGTCGATATCGTCGGCAAACGCAAGCAGACCGGTACAACAACCACGTTCATGCCCGATCATGATATTTTTACCAGCATCAAATTCAAATTCGATATTATTGCATCGCGCATGCGCGAGCTGGCCTTTCTTAACGCCGGATTGAAAATCACTCTCCTCGATCACCGCAATAACAAGGAAGTCGAGTTTCAATATAAGGGCGGGATATCATCCTTCGTCGAATACCTGAACGAGAACAAAGACGTCCTGTACCGAAAGCCCATTTATATAAAGAAGGAAAAAGATGGTGTCGAGGTGGAGATCGCCATACAGTACAACGACAGCTATGTCGAAAATCTTTTCTCCTATGTCAACAATATCAATACGATCGAAGGCGGGACCCATCTGACCGGTTTCCGGACGGCGCTCACCCGGACCATTAATAATTATATCACGAAGAATAACATTCTTAAGAACGGCAAGAATGGTTACGGGGTTGTCGGCGATGACTCGCGCGAAGGTCTCACGGCCATAATTTCGGCCAAGGTGCCCAACCCCCAGTTCGAGGGGCAGACCAAAACCAAGCTGGGCAACTCCGATGTTCGCGGTATCGTCGAAAGTGTCACCAATGAATATCTGGGGCAGTTTTTCGAAGAAAATCCGCCGGTGGCCAAAAAGATTGCCGAGAAAATCGTCTCTGCGGCCCGGTCGCGCGAAGCGGCGCGCAAGGCCAAAGAACTGACCCGTCGCAAAACGGCTCTTGATCATGCCGCCTTGCCCGGCAAACTGGCCGACTGCTCCATGACCGACCCGGAATCCTGCGAGATTTATATCGTCGAGGGTGATTCGGCCGGCGGCTCGGCCAAACAGGGCCGCGACAGAAGATTTCAGGCCATTCTTCCTCTTAAGGGAAAGATACTTAATGTGGAAAAGGCCCGGCTGGATAAGATCCTTTCCAACGACGAAATCAGGACCATGATTACGGCGCTCGGAACCGGCATCGGCACCGATGAATTCGATCTGAGCAATCTGCGTTATAATAAAGTCATCATCATGACTGACGCCGATATCGACGGCGCCCATATCCGCACCCTGATTTTGACCTTCTTCTTCCGCTATATGAAGGAGCTTATCGAACAGGGTCATATCTATATCGCACAGCCCCCTCTTTATCGGGTTTACAAAGGGAAAAAAGAGCAATATGCCTTCTCCGAGGAGGAACGTGACCGCGTTATCACTCAATTTGGCCGGGAAGGTGTTTCGATCCAGCGCTATAAAGGTCTCGGCGAAATGAATCCGGAACAGCTCTGGCGGACAACCATGGATCCGGAAACCAGAACTTTGCTTCTGGTAACGATGGATGATGCCAAGGAGGCCGACCGGCTCTTTTCGACCCTGATGGGCGATGCTGTCGAGCCGCGCCGGTTGTTTATCCAGGAAAACGCACGCTACGTCAGAAACCTGGATGTTTAGAAAATGAGCTAAATTGGGGGGACATTTGGGAACAGAGCTTTGGGTAAAAATAGTGGCTATTGTTGGAGCTGCTGCTTGGCTTTCCCCAGTACTATATTCTATCATTTTGCATTTTTTCAAAAAGCCAAAAATAAGATTTTATGATAAAGGTAATATTATTTTCACTAATTTCACGGGTGCCATATCAGCAGGTCTTAGATGTTCAATAGATGCAGAAAACAGGAATGCTCTGGTTACCGGCATGAAGCTGCTGGTAAAGCATGAATCCAAGAATGAAATAATACTCCATTGGAATACTGTTAGGGAAGTAACACAACATATTTCAAATCCTACTGGTCAGCCAATTGAATTCTATAAAGAAATTCAACCTGGTATATTAAAAATTACCACCGACGAGGCAAAAGATCTAATGGTGTTTTTTTCGGACATGGCCTATGAAAGAAAATATGAGATATTAATCCGCGAGCTAATTGACCAAATATTATATCGTTTGAAAAATAAATCTCAAAATGACGCCGAAGAAATAAAAAATATCCTAACGGAACTAAAGAAGGAATCTATTTATAAAGACATCTTATATTTATGGAATGATTCTCTATATTTAAAAAGCGGTATGTATGAATTGGAACTTAGAATAAAAGAAAAGAATAAAATAACAGATTACAAATATAAATATAAATTTCAAATTCAACCTGGTGAAATAGAAATTCTAAGAGAATATCTGAAAGTTTTTGACGAAATAATTGAATACACAATTTTGAACCGATTTAATTTAGGGCCTTCAATGGTCATTCCGCCAAAATCCATCAACTTGGAAATTCGGCCATTGTAACCCACTGTAAATTTTAATTTTATGCTTTCAATTGTTTTCAACTTATTAGAAAATCATTCTTGAAGATTGTTTAATATTTCCTTTTTTTCAATATGTGATTGACATCACTGCCCGCTGACATTTATTGACTATAATTCAGCGTCATGATGACGTAAAATATGAAATTAAATAGACATTTCTAATATATATACCGGAAAGGAATTATCATGAACGGATTTTGTCATATTGAAATTCCCTGCATCGATTTCGAGAAAATCGGCAAGTTTTACACCGATGTCTTCGGCTGGAATGTCCAGGTTATTCCCGAAATGAATTATGCTATGTTTCAGGCTCCCAGCGGGCCGGGCGGCGGTTTCAGCAAGCAGAGTAAAATCGCCAAAGAGGCCGGGATAGTTCTTTATATCGAAGTGGAAGAGATCGGCGCCGCTTTGAAGAAAATCGAAAAGGCCGGCGGCAAAACCATTCGCGCCAAAATCCAGATATCACCTGAAATCGGCTATATGGGGATATTTGCTGATGTCGAAGGCAACTCTATCGGCCTCTGGTCAAAACAGTAATTTCCGGCAAATAATCATCTCTAAAAACGAACGGCTGCTCTATGAATGGTCGTTCGTTTTTTGTTTTTATCTTTCAAGATATCAATTATTTTAAATTATAGATTGCTTATCGATCAAACGGCGGATTGGGTGGATTCATTTCCCTCAGGAAAGCGGTACCATGGATCAGTATTATTCCGAAAAACTATCGGCGGCCGGACTGAAACGCTGCTATGAAATCGCGCCGCCCTGCGTCGAACAGTACTTGAAAGCCGAAATCAATCATGTCCTGGAAAAACTGCGCAGCTCCGATGTTGTTTTGGAACTGGGTTGCGGGTATGGCCGCGTTATTAAATATCTCTGCCCCCATGTAAAAACAGTTTTCGGTATCGATACTTCCATGGCCAGTCTTAAAATGGCCCGCTATGAACTTCATCCCTGCCCGAATATCCATCTGGCGCGGATGAATGCAATAACTCTCGGTTTCGGCGATAATGTTTTCGACATGACCATTTGTATACAAAACGGCCTCTCCGCCTTCAAGGTAGATCAGCATGCTCTCATAAAAGAAGCGGCCCGCGTCACCCGCCCCGGAGGAAAAGTCCTGCTGTCCAGCTATTCCGATAAATTCTGGGATGACCGGCTGGAGTGGTTCCGGATGCAATCCGCTGAAGGATTACTGGGCCCGATAGACAACGACCGCACCGGTAACGGCATCATTGCCTGCAAAGATGGCTTCAAAGCTACAACTGTTTCACGAGAAGACTTCGAGCTTCTGGCACAAAGGGCCAGGTTTACTGCCGATATTACCGAAGTCGATAATTCAAGTATATTCTGCGAATTAACCGTTTGATTGATTTACGCCGACAAAAAGAAAACGGAAGCGGCATGCAATAGTGTGCTGTGATAATGAATGCCGCCGCTTCCGTCTTCAACTATATCTCATATGGCCCAGCAGGAGCCTATTTTCGGCCTGTCGCCGCTGTGGTACAAAAATTTGATTAGATATATTATATCAAGAAGGTTGTATGATTCATTGCCGTTTACATTGGAGCGCCATATCGGCCACCTCAAGGCGTCACCCCCCTTGTACAAATAATTTATGAAATATGTTATGTCGAGCAGGTTGACAGCAAAATCTCCATTGGCGTCACCCGGCATATAGTTGAAGGCGATGAAAATAGGGCCGTCGCCGACCGCATAGCTGTTCTTGTATGCACCTGACGAATCAATGACATTGACAAAATCGGTAAAACTGCCGGTGAATATGGTCGTGTCCTGAAACGCCTGCACTGTCAGGCAGTTGAGATCAACCTCGATCGGATTGCTCTCATCATGATATACTTCACCGGTGACGGCATTGTACGAGAACACATATCCAAGTTCCGTCCATCCGGCGGCGGCCAGATAGGCGACATTATCCGGGCCGATACTGATATGTCCGGGATTGCCGCCGACATAGATGCTGTCGATTACCGACATGACAATCGGATCGATTATATAAACATGCCCGAAAGTGGAATAATAATTGCCGGTGCAAACGACATGAATCCGTCCCTTGCTATCTAAAGCCAGATACTGCGGATTTTCGCCGACATCTATACGGCTGATGACCGAATCGGCGGCGATATCATAAACGGCAACCTGTCCCTGACTGTATTCGTATGTATTCCAGTCGAAACCGGTACAGGCCACATAGACCCGGTTTTTATTAATCATTATGCCTTCGGGGCTCTTGCCGACATATTTTTGAGAAACGATACTGCCGGATCTGTAATCTATTTTGGCCAGGTTGTCTGTGAGAAGCAGGGTCACATATAAATACCGACTGTCGAGAAAATCCATCCAATAAGGATTGCTCTCGGCCCCGGTGTTGATAAAAAACGATGTCTGCTCGGTGTTGAGATTTATTACCTGGATTTCATTGGTTCCCGAAGCGATAGCATAGGCGAGGGTGTCGCGAATCACCAGTTGATTCGGGTATGATATGACATCGGAGCCGATGGTCAATATATCATTTTCCACGACTCCGGTCTTTATATTTATCTTCGAAAGAGTTTCGCCGTTGGTATTCAAAACATAGGCGGTCGGATCCACCGCAGCCGCTGTTGAAAAAATGAATATCGAAATCAAGACTGTTTTTAACAAGTGACTGAACATTTATGTGCTCCTTCCTGTATAATTTACATTCTGTTATTTGGAATCGGCTATTCCATACGTCAACCTGGTCCCCAGGTACCATTCGCGTCCGGGCATCGGGTAATGCGTCATCAGTTGATATGACTCATCGAAAATATTATTCAGTTTGAAATCCATCCCCGCCCGCAGGTATTTCCCGATATTGAATTGAACGCTCGCCGCGATATCATCGACACGATAAGCATTGTAATATCTCGTATTGGCCGCGGTCGTGTAGGCTTTATCCACCTTGCGGATGGAATAAGAGAGATTGAACGGTGCATAATTAAATCTGGCCGTGAGAGTGGTAACATAATGCGGGTAAAAGACGAGGTACTTATCATAAACCGTATGCACCGTGTCTTTATTAATCGCGGTCGTGATCGTATTTTGATATAAAATCGAAAGGACCCGGTCGAAAATTTCCAGTTCGACGAAATCTTCATGCCCCGTTATCAACGCCCGGCTGTTATTGACCGGCTGCCAGATCCCGCTGTTGGGCATCCAGACTACCAGATCGGTGACATCCGAGCGGAAATAGGTGACTCCACCGGAAACACCTATCGCCCCGATATCACCTCTCAGTTCGAAACCGGCTTCGCCGTGTTTAGATTTCTCCGGTTTGAGTGCAGGATTCCCGCGCGACCGGGCATCGCCTTTCCAGAAAAGCGCGTTTATCGACGGCAGCCGCAGCGACCGGCCATAACTGCCCCGAACGAGATAGGAGAATTTCTCCCCCTTGGACAGCGCCAGACCGGCCTTTTGCGACCAGTGGTCAAGGCTGTTTTCGAATGCCTGATCCTGCCACGACAGTGATTCTTTGTCGGTGTTGACATGATCGAAACGAATCGAAAAATCAAATACCGCTTCATCGATTAACATGAGGCGGCCGAGATCGAAATGCTGCTTGTCGTTGAAAAATATCGCCAGATTATCCCTGACTGTTGTCCCCATCGACTGTGAGGGACGATATATATCCTCATGCTCCAGGACGTCACGCCGATATTCCCCGCCCGCCAGCATGCGATTGCCCTGCCAGCCACTCAGATGCTGGGTATGGCGGAGAGTATAAACATCATTGATATATCGGGTCTCGTATTTCAGCGCCGATTTAACATCGGCAAAGTGCTGCTCAAATCTGGAGACACCGACATCAAGCTTCAAATCCCGGTCAGGTGAAAGTTCGTACAAGAGCGAGGAATTGACCATCTTCCGGCTGTCCTCGGAAAAGGCCTCGGCGTTTTGGGTTCTGGCCCCCCCCGGAAGACCGCTTTCCGATTGATAATACTGCCCCGAGGATGTCAATCGCAACCGCTCATTGAACCGATAAATCCCGGATGAAAAATAATTGATCGATTCGTTCCGATTGTTGATCCGTGTCCCCGAATATGCGACCGGGTAGGGCTCGACCTGGTAACTGAAATCGAAATCACCGATCGACTGCCTGAGGCTGTAGGCAAAATTACCGGAGAATTTGCCGGATATCAACAGATCGGAAATATCGAAATGATACAATTCGTTTTTCCAACTGCCCCACCCCCGCTCGCCGTCAACCGACAACTTCTCGCCCAGTTGCGTCTTCTGAGTAATGATATTCAGGACCCCGCCCAAAGCATCGGGCCCGAATTCAGCCGAGGCGCCCCCTTTATGAATCTCCAGCCGCTCGACCATCTCGATGGGAATACTGCTCAAATCGGCGATACCGCTGCCGGAGGAATTAATCCGATGCCCGTCAACCAGCACCAGAACATGCTCCGGCGCGCTGCCCCTGATCTTAATCTGAGATCGCCCCGACCCCGAACCGGTTTCCTGAATGTACACTCCGGGAACCGTCTCCAGCAGTTCCGGAATGTCGCGCGCTCGGGAACGGATGATTTCATCCCTTTGCAGTATCTCCACATTATCGGTCGTCAACCTCCGGCGCTGCCCCTGCACCGTAATCTTCCCCAGATAATACACTTTGCGATATAGCCGGGCATTGATCTGCCGGCTGATACCATCGATAATTTTAACCCCCGCCTGATAGGCGCTTTCATAACCGGGCGCCGCTATTTTGAGAGTGTAATCTCCGACCGGAAGATTTTCGAAACTATAAAGCCCGTATTCGTCCGCCAAAGCAGTATAGCCGGTGCCCTGAATATCGATCACGGCTCCGGCCAGCGGCGTGCCATCCTCTTCATCGACAATTATCCCCTTAAGATTGGTAACCGACTGGCCCGCAACCTGCCCGGCCAGAGCTAAAGTTATAAGAAGAAACAGGATAAAGGTTAGGCGGGTTTTTCTGTGCTGTTCAGCCGTCTCGCATGAGGCTCCCATCGCGCCCCACTTAAACCTGCGGAGACAGGCTAAAAATAATCGCCACATGGCTCTCTCCGCTTGTTGCCAGTGGCGCGGTCCGTATTGCAACGGTCAGCCCGCGCTGACGGCAACAAAATTCTTCGATTAGCGATACGGCAGGCCTCCTGGCTTCGGCTTCAAACCCCTCAGGGACGCCTTCCCTGCCTTGCGGCAAGTGGCCTGTCGCCCTGAGAGTAGCCGTTACAGTAGCGGGGCTGCGACGGATTTACACCGTCTTTCCTATTCTCCGTCCACCTTGGACGGCACCGTATCTATTGTAAAACTTATATAAACGATCGAAATCCGCCTGTCAACCGTAAAACATAAAATTCTCGAAATCTATGATTTTTCTGTGATAGGCTGATTTGAAACACTAGGTATGTTTCTTTTGAGAGGGATAAATTTGATGTTGGGGATCATACCAAATAATCCTCAGAATCCCATTATTAAGAATTCCCCAGATTCTTTTTTTCCCCGTAAGACGCAGCGAAAACAATTCTCCCAAATCATCGAGGCGCAGCTCTGAGAGGCGATTTTGTGCTCTTGGTATTAGCTTATATTTTTCTATGTTGTGGCTACCTTTTGCCATAATTTCCGCCCAAGTCATTGATTCAAAGTCTCTTAGCTTTGAATGTATTTCAGCCCATAAAATATCTACTGAAATATTATCCCACCCCCATTCACTGATGCGATCAATACGAGCAACGGCCCAAGATGGCGTTAGCCTAGCAAAGGCTTCAGGGTCATGCGATTTTCTAATACTGGGTGGGCCGGGTTGATGTTTAGTTGTGGGAACTTGTCTACTATTTCGGTTTACTTTTTTCATAAAGAAAGACTGCTGTAATATTCTTGCATTGATGCTTGGGTAATCTCCTGGCTGCCGCGTTCATCTGAGGCAAGACCCTTTCTCGCCTTTCGCCAAGGGCCTTCCATGTGTGTCAGATCGCTTAACCACTGTGAGTTCTTGTCTCCATAGTAATCCAGAACCGCATCTATTGTTTTCTTATGCGAGTCGCTAAGATTTTCGGAATTACCCTTCTTTAAATCCCTACTATTAATAAGATATTTGCCTTTATGAGCACCAAATAATTCAGGAACCACAGGGCCGCTTATCCAAGCCTCAATTTTTTCACTAAAAAGTGGAATCTCATCCCACACCAGAGCCCACGCTTGAGAATAATATACAAGCTTCTGAAGTTTCATGGCCGAGACAGAGCCATGTCGTCTAACAATATATTTGGCGACATCAAATACACTAACGACCCTTTTTCGCATTATCCCCTCCATATAGTCTATATAGCTATATTTTCGGCGATTCAATAACTTCTATTTACTTAAAATCCGACATCGTCATTTTGTTCCTTATTAATTTAATAATTATCAATTTTTATGTCAATCACAAATTGAAATTGTGCGAAAGCGGTGGTCGAGGAATAAACATCTTAATCTTGAAGGGTTTTCCCTGTTTGATCGATTCCTACCGCCCACATATGTAGTATATCCAACTTTGACATTTTGTAGGTATTTTTTTATTGAGTATCATAGAAACAAAAGAGGTCAAGTATTTAGGCCTTTCTTGTCGTTTCAATATGAAACTCATAATCCATGGCTTAACCCAGAAAAAACTGTGAATATTTTTTATGATACCAACTGGTATGGCATCAAGCAAATAAGTCACTTGAAAGTAAAAAGAATTAACCAAACTTATTTCCTTCACCTTTCTGTTCATTTGACATTCGGATATTTTCTGTTTTAATTACCGGTGTATAAGATTTTGATGAAAAACATAAAATAATAAACAGGAGCTATTACTATGCCTGACAAAGTCAAAGAATTATGGCCGGAACTCGACTGGATAAAAGACGAAAAACTTCGCAAGCAAACCGCCGACACCTGGGCGCTGGCTTTGCAGCAAAGCAAACTAAGTGCCGATGACCTCAATGTCATCCCCTTTACACTGAAAGCCAAAGACTGCAGCGTTACCTTTATGGCACATAAACGGGCCGTGGTTCATATGTCCTTCGAATGCGGCAAGCTCATGAAGCAATTCTTTAAAGATGACCTTCCGATCGACCTCGATGTTGTCGTGGCCGGTGCTATTTTGGCCGACGTCGGCAAATTGCTGGAGTACGAAAAGGTCAATGGCAAAGCGGTTGTCAGCGAATATGGCCATCATGTCCGTCACCCCTTTTCCGGTGTCGGCCTGGCGATGGCCTGCGGCGTGCCTGATAAAGTCCTGCATATAATCGCCGCTCATGCCGGCGAAGGCGACATGGTCAAGAGAACAACCGAAGCTTATATTGTCCATCACTGCGACTTTATGAGCTTCTTACCTTTCATGAATAAATAAACATGTAATTGAGTTATGGGAAAAAATCAGAGAAAAAAAGGAAAAAAGGGGACTGATGACGGTATTCCCGATGATACGCAGGAAAGCATCGATGCCCGGCAATCGACGGCTTCGCCGTTTGCCCGGGAACGCCGGATATGGATTGTCGTTTCCGGACTGTTGCTGATTGCCTGTGTCGTGATGTTTTTCTATACCTGGGATGCCCGACGCCAGTTGAGTGACTATGACTATAATCTGGTCAACTGCATGCTGGCGCTCGATGAGGCCAATCTGGCGAAAGATGAAGCCCAGATGGAAATGCGGAAGGCACAAGATGATCTTAAGGGCCTCAGCCTGGGTTATGCCGGCGAACAGAGCATTCCCGAAGAATATATCAAGGAGTTCCAGAGTAAGGGTGTCTCCCGTCCGGTGGCCATGATAACATCCGATCTGTACGGCAAAAAGGAACTTATCCCATACAAGGCTTCCGCTTCCAATCGCAATATGCGCTTCAACAACCGAAACCAGATCTACCTGATCAGCCCCAACCGGGTTCTGGCTTATTTTACCGATGGGACGATTTTTGGCTGGATGTTTCTCCAATACCGGGTCAAAGAGGGCGGCGACATCAGCTGGAAAATCATTGAATCATATTGCCCATACTACGATAAATAACTATTATGATTCGATATGAAGGGGGGCAGTATGATGAAGAAAATTCATGACCAGCTGGCGCAGGAAAAAATTAAGTGCAAAATTGTCCCCCGCAACCTCAGACTGCTGCTGAGAATATGAAAAATATCTCCTGGAATGATTTCGTCGGGTGGCCGCGCCAAATTTATTTGGGGCGGAACTTGTAAAAACATCCCCAAACAAGTTTGGGAATGCCACCCGGCCGCAGTTTCGATATTTTTTAATGGATTCCCTAAATTCACAAACGAAGTGCAACACCTGTATAAGGTGTTGTTATGGGACAAATCTACAAACAACTTACGGTTGAAGAACGGTGCGAAA
>PGXB01000043.1 GCA_002838945.1 candidate division Zixibacteria bacterium HGW-Zixibacteria-1 | reverse complement strand
CAACATCTGAACACCTCCTGTCCTTCGGGACTCAGGATGAGAAAGAATCATAATAATAGTATCCTTTCTCCGTGTCCACTAAATCGGGGGAACTTCAGAATGAACGAGTCGAGGAAAAATAAAATTCATTTTTTCTGTAGATCATTTATAATTTTATTTTTAGTAGGTCAAGCCTCTCCGAGGCTTGACATCAAATCTCGGAGAGATTTGACCTACTAGTTTGCTGATCGGTGCATTTATAAATCATTAACATCATTTATCATCTTATCTTAAGTCCCCTCTCGAGAGGGGATTTAGGGGTGTGTAAACCATTCCGCCCATAATAAATGTCGGTATTAAATATTCAATTCGTTCCACTATTGTCAGGAAAATGGGATGTTGGAATATCACGAATAATAAATTCTGATGACCCAGTTAGTTCCATTTCAGATTATACATCCCCTATTGCTTTCAGCTATTGTCTTGATGAGGACGGCCAGCCTTGTTATCTGGACCGTTCCGACAAAATGCGCTCCCATTGCACGCAAATGAACGTTATATTCTTTGACTCGATTGATATAAATGCAACATATATTGCCAGTCGGCCACATGAAATTTTTGATTACACGTTCAAAATAACGCCGCTGCCTCATATTGGCGATACCTCGATATTAAGCATGAAACTGCAGGCGATCGACTCCCTGCCGAATGGTTGTGACATTCTCTTCAAGGGATATTGCATGGAATTCCTTACCGGCCCCGAGCCGATTTACGATAAAGTTGATATTGGTGATGTTTTTGATATGAAAATAAGATTCGTTCCCGCACCGGTCAGAGACGGTCACAGAATTGTATTTATACTGTCGGATATTGATAGGGCCAATATTAGAAATGGATCCTATCAGTTGATCCCGCTGAAACTTATTTTTGATAATGATGGTACCCTGCGATATGTAAGCCAAAGCGGGTTCCCTGGCCTGACCGACGACAGACTGCCCGATGCCTTTCCGCCAGAGGAGAATAAAGGAGATTTGACAAAAACACTAAAGTTATATAGAAAACACTAATACCGGGGCTATTTTCATGGGCGGCAGACCCCTTCGAAACTCAGGAGATCTTCTTGCATCTGGCCATCTTGGATCAACATCCCCAAGCAATTCCGGGTCGATTCTGTCCCGAAATCGCTTGAGGCTGCCACACTTTCAATGTTGCGGCGGGTCTTGTCCCCCGAAGCTAATCGGGGGATGTGACCTGACTTATATTATTATTGTAGGGGACGGTCTGTAACCGTCCTTCGGCGGGTTCTTGTGGGCGGCAGATGTCCACATCTGCCCCAATTGATCAGTCTGTCCAAGCAAATTCTTTGTCTATTGGTATTAAACCCGGTTTCCCCAGTATCCAATCGGCGGCGCTTGAATATTTCCATTCAGCCGGATTATCAACCATACCAGCCTTAACTGGATTATAATGTATATAATTAAGTTTAATGCGGAATTGTTCCTCAGAGGTAATTATCAAATCATCAAAGCGTGGCTTCCAGAGGCGAAATCGATTTTTATCCATGAATTTCCCGTAAATCGATTCCCGAAGGGAGCCCTTTATCAATTTTGAGCTTAGTATTTTGAAACTCTGCATAAACTTGGATAATTTTTCGACCTCCTTAAACCCCAATAGCATATGTAAATGGGACGGCATTAAAACATATCCAACGAGAGAAACTCCATAATAGTTAAGCGTCTCCCCTAATTGACGGATAATAAGCGACGCAAATTTCTCTTCCCTGAATATAGGAGTCCATTCTTGGGTGTTTGTTGTGACAAAAACCAGGGCGCGTCCTTGCAATTCTAGTCTCTTACGGACGACCATGTTGTATAATAAAATATTCTATAACTGGTAGTCAACTATTTTGGGGGCAGATGTGGACCCGCCACGGCGGGCCGCCCACAACACACTTTAACTGTGATCGGCGGTCGCCAATGGCGACCGCCGCGGTCGGTTTGAGAACCGACCGATCACAACAAACTACAAACCCCTGTCATTCCCGCTTCTTTTATATTATATTCCCTTTTAATATGGCCCGGATCAAAACCAAACAACCTGAACTCTATAACGAAGATTGCATCGCCGGCATGATCACCCGGTTGAAACCAAAATCGGTCGATGTGGTCGTCACTTCGCCGCCCTATAACATCGGCGTCAAATATGGCGCTTACGACGACAAAATCCCACGTAGAGATTATCTGGCCTGGATAACCGAATGGGGGAGAGCGGTCAAACAGGTTCTGAAGGGTAATGGCTCACTCTTTCTGAATATCGGTTCCAAACCGAGCGACCCAACCATCCCGTTTCAGGTACTTGAGGCTTTATCCGGTGATTTCAAGCTTCAGAATGTCATTCACTGGGTCAAGTCGATCTATATCGATTCCGAAAGTTACGGCCTGAAGACTGATATCAATGTCGGCCACTATAAGCCGATCAACAGCCCGCGCTATCTGAATGATGCCCACGAATATATTTTCCACCTGACCAAAACCGGCGCAGTCAGCCTCGACCGGCTGGCACTCGGTGTTCCGTACAAAGACAAAACCAACATCGAACGGTGGAAATACGGCGCTCACCGCCGTCGTTGCCGCGGCAACTGCTGGTTTATACCATATGAGACCATTCAAAACCGCGCCAAGGATCGCCCGCATCCGGCCTCGTTCCCGCCCCGGCTGGCGGCAAATTGTATCAGGCTTCATGGCATCAAGCCAAAAATGCTTGTCCTCGACCCGTTTATGGGCCTGGGCAGCACCGGTTTGGCCTGCCGGGAATTATGCGTGAAATTTATTGGCTTCGAGATTGATGTACATTATTTCGAGAAAGCGGTCGAACGCATAAATGAACCGGCCGGCAAATAATTACTTGACAAATTAAATTGGCTGTTTAACTTACTTCTCCAATGGATGAAATACGCAGAAAATATTTTGAAGCTTGTGCCGACGACTGGGATAAATCCTTTACGGCCGAGGATTACGAAATCCTTTCATTCCTGATTGATTCCTTCAGTATTGCGCCAAAATCGAAAATCGCCGATCTGGGCTGCGGAACCGGCATCCTGTTCGACATGCTCCGACGCAAGGTCGGTTCCGACGGCATGGTGGTCGGGCTTGACTTCTCGGCGCGGATGGTCAGGAAGGCCCGCCAGAACTTCCCTTTCGATAATGTCTTTGAAGTCGATGGCGACGTCGAGGATCTTCCACTGCAATCCGAATCTTTTGATTATGTTATTTCGTTTGCCTCGTTTGCCCATTTTTGCAATCAAAAGAAGGTGATGGAGGAAGTTTCGCGGATTTTGAAGCCGGACGGTTATTTTTACATTATTCATCTGATGGGCAGCAAGGAGCTTGAACAGCTTCATATGAAAGTCGGCGGGCCGGTGGCGCATGATCATCTGCCGCAGGATACGGACATGATGAAGCTCTTTGAGCATGGCCACTTTGCCAATGTTACCATAAAGGATCACCCCGGGCTGTATCTCGCCTCAGGCATCAAAGGGTAAACCGATTTTGGGTCCCCGTCGCATCGCCTACTCATCTCTGTTTCTGGCCCTCGCCATTTTACTGCCGATCGTCTTTCATCAATTCGGCATGGCCGGTCGGATCTTTCTTCCCATGCACATTCCCATTCTGATATGCGGTTTTATCGCCGGACCTGTGGCGGGCGTGATTATCGGCCTTCTGGCGCCGTTCCTGTCGCATCTTTTGACCTCCATGCCGCCGGCTTATGCGGTCCCATTGATGACCATGGAACTGCCGCTGTATGGCCTGACCGCCGGGCTGGCTTACAATAAATTGAAACTGAATATCTATGTCGCCCTGATCGCCGCCATGATTATCGGGCGGCTGGCGTTTGCGCTGGGTCTGCTGATACTGGGCAAATTTATTGAGTTGCCTTATGGCCCTCTCGAGTTTTTCGCCGCCGGCGGAGCGGTCGTCACCGGTATTCCGGGAATAATCATTCAAATTATCATAATTCCGCCGATTATCGCCGCTCTCAAGCGGGCCGGAAATATCTCCTGAAAAAGACCGGTTCGCGCGGAACAAACACCATCATATAAAGGTTATTATAAAAATATGACAAGCGCTAAAAATTATTTGCTAAGATATTGAAAAATAACGAATTACGAATGACAAAAAGTCACTCTTTTTGAGTTTATAAATTGCTTTAAGACTATAAATTTCTTATCTTTACTCACTTAAAACAGGTAAGCTGAAAACTAAGAATTCAGGGAATAAAAATGTCGTTGAAAAGAGATAATATCGTCCCAAGAGACCTCGAAGATGAGATGAAAGAATCTTATCTTAACTACTCCATGTCGGTTATTACCAATCGTGCTCTTCCGGATGTTCGGGATGGAATGAAACCATCGAATCGCAGAATCATGGTCGCCATGAATGACCTTAATCTGTCGCCGGGACGGGCGCATCGTAAATGCGCCAAAATCGCGGGTGATACTTCCGGTAACTACCACCCGCACGGCGAACAGGTGGTCTATCCCACGCTGGTTCGTATGGCGCAGGATTTCAATATGCGCTATCCGCTGATCGACGGCCAGGGCAACTTCGGATCGATCGACGGCGACGGCGCTGCGGCCATGCGATACACGGAAGCGCGGCTGACACCGATTGCCATGGAAATTCTGGCGGACATGGAAAAAGATACGGTCGATATGATGCCCAACTATGATGAAACACGCATGGAGCCGCGGGTTCTTCCGGGCAAGTTCCCCAATCTTATCTGCAACGGTACCTCCGGTATTGCCGTCGGCATGGCCTCGAACATCCCGCCGCACAATCTCGGCGAAGCGGTTGATGCCATCACCGCCGTCATCGACGACGATGAGATCACCAACGATGAATTGAATGAAATCATGACGGGCCCCGATTTTCCGACCGGCGGCATTATCAACGGCCGCGACGGCATCCGCGAAGCCTACCGCACCGGCAAGGGACGTCTTTCGGTCCGGGCCAAGGCAGTTACCGAAAAACTGGCCAACGGCAAGGAATGTATTGTCGTCACCGAAATTCCTTTTCAGGTAAACAAGTCCAATCTTCTGGAAAAAATCGCCGATCTGGCGCGGGACAAAAAAATCGAAGGCATCTCCGATTTGCGCGATGAGTCCGACCGCGACGGCATGCGGATTGTCATCGAACTGAAACGCGACGCCCAGGCCGAAATCGTTCTCAATCAGCTTTATAAAAACACGCAAATGCAGTCAACCTTTGCCATCATGATGCTGGCGCTGGTTAATGGCGTTCCGCAAGTGCTGACCCTGAAAGAAATGCTGACTAATTTTATCGAGCATCGCCATGAAGTCGTCGTCAGGCGGACCCAGTATGATCTGAACAAAGCCGAGGAACGGGCGCACATTCTGGAAGGCTACAAAATTGCGCTGGACAATATCGACGCCGTCATCGAGCTGATAAAGAAATCCAAAGATACCCCCGAGGCCCGCGAAGGTCTGATGAAGAAGTTCAAACTGTCCGAGCGCCAGGCCAATGCCATTCTGGAAATGCGGCTGGCCCGGCTGACCGGACTCGAGCGGAAGAAAATCGAAGATGAGTATGTGGCGATTCTCAAACTGATCGAGGAACTGAAAGGTATTCTCGCTTCCAAACCGCGCCGCATGGCCATTATCAAAAATGAACTGGCCGAGTTGAAAAAGAAATTCAATGATCACCGGCGCACCGAAATTCAGGATGCCGAAACCGATTTCACGCTCGAGGACCTGATTGCCGAAGAGGACATGGTCATCACCATCTCGCATTCCGGCTATGTCAAACGGCTCTCGATTTCGATGTATCGCCGGCAGAATCGCGGCGGGCGCGGTGTGATCGGCATCGAAACCAAGGAAGAAGATTTCGCCGAGCATCTCTTTATCGCTTCGACGCACGATTATATTCTCTTTTTCTCCAATAAAGGACGCTGTTACTGGATAAAGGTGCATACCATCCCCACCGGCGGACGCCTCGCCAAGGGCAAACCGATCGTCAATATGGTCGATCTGGAAAAAGGCGAAATGATTACCGCCTTCTGCCCGGTGCGAACCTTCGATGACGACCATTTTGTGGTCATGTCCACCCGCAACGGCATTATCAAGAAGACGCCGCTGACCAGTTTCTCCAATCCGCGCAAGGCCGGTATCAATGCCGCCAATCTGCCGGTCGAGGATGAACTGATCGAAGCCTCGATTACCGACGGCACCTATGATATCGTGCTGGCCACCCGCAAGGGCCAGGCGATCCGTTTCCCAGAGGATAAAATCCGCCCGATGGGCCGGTCCGCTTATGGTGTCAAGGGCATCAACCTGACCACCGGCGATTATGTGATCGGCATGGTGGTGGTCAAGCGCGACAGCACGATTCTGACCGTGACGGAAAACGGTTTCGGCAAGCGCACCAGCATCAGCGACTACCGCGTTACCAACCGCGGCGGGAAAGGCATCATTAACATAAAAGCCAGCGATCGGAACGGCGAGGCGGTGTCGATAAAGGAAGTGGTGGACAAGGACGAACTGATTCTGATCACCAAGAAGGGCATCACCAACCGCCAGCGGGTGGACAAGATTTCGGTTATCAGCCGCAACACGCAGGGTGTGCGGTTGATAATGCTTGATGAAGGCGACAAGGTTATTGACGTCGCCCGGGTGGTGACGGAAGAATAGATTAGACCATTTGATATATATATATTTAAAGCAGGAGCCGCCCGGCTCCTGTTTTTATATTTCACGGACATCTGCCCCTTAACAAGCGCCATGTGTGCGCCCGATTAGAAAAATCTGGGCCGACACATGGGTGTAAAATGTCAAGACATAGTATACACATTAGGGTTATCGGCCGGAAGGAGTAATGTCACCGACCGACCGGTGGTTTGATTGATTTCCCGGACATACATGTGTCGAAATCGGACCACGATCTTGTCCGGCAACCTTTCCAACTGGACATGCTGTCCGGCTAACGCCTCACTTACAAAATAGCGTCGCCGCCAGTAATCGAAGCTGCCCTGCGGGTTTAGCTTAATCACCGTGGCTCCGACGGGATATTCCCAGGCTGGCGGTTTGGGCTGGTAGGCTCTGCTGCCCGGTTGGTAACGCTCTCCGGGTGTGGCCATTGCCAGCGACTCATGTGGTCGCACTTGGTTGTACTCGACGGCAAAGGCATCAAAGAGCACCTGGAAATCACTCAGCGTTGTTGGCAATACCAGCTGTCGCCGGACCTTACGATGCAGCGTCCGGTGAAATCGCTCCACCTTCCCCTGCGTCTGCGGATGCTTGGTGGGCGGCAGATGTCCACATCTGCCCCCAAAGAAGTTGACTATCCGATATAGAATAAGTTATTTCAGATTATGGTCGTCCGTAAGAGATTAGAATTACATGGGCCCGCCCTGGTATTTGTCACGACAACTATCCAAGAATGGACACCAATATTCCAGGAAGAGAAATTGGCGTCACTTATTGTCAGTCAATTAAAAGAGACAATTGAACATTACAGAGTTTCTCTTGTGGGATATGTTTTAATGCCGTCTCATTTACATATGCTTTTGGGATTCAAAGAGATCGGAAAATTATCCAGGTTTATGCAGAGTTTCAAAATATTAAGTTCAAAATTGCTAAAGGACTCAATTCCAAAATCGATTTCCGGGAAATTTTTTAACAAAAATAACTTTCGCCTTTGGAAGCCACGCTTTGATGATTTGATCATTACTTCCGAAGAGCAATTTCGCATTAAACTTAATTATATACATTTCAATCCTGTCAAAACTGGTCTGGTTGATAATCCGACAGATTGGAAATATTCAAGCGCCGGTGATTGGATATTAGAGAAACCCGGCTTAATGCCAATAGATAAAGATTTTACTTGGATAGACTAATTGATGGGGGCAGATGTGGACATCTGCCGCCCACAATTTCGGCAGGAGTTGGCCGGATTCCGAATAAGTCCTCGAACGAATAAAAACCCCGGCAAAAATGTAATTATCTACCGTACAATTTTACTACCAAATCGATAGTGATTCGCACCGGGAGCTCTTATAGAGGGAATATAATATGATTACGCCCGATTCAACATTAATATCGCAAACCATTAAGGCAATCAGCATGTATCATCATCTGAAAACAAACGTAAGGACAGGACACCGGCCTGTCCTCTTTGACCATACGCGGATAGGGCAGTGCCCTGTCCCTACGGTTTGTATTTACGCCGGGGAATGGACACTCAGATTTTTTAAAAAAGCAAAAACAAACCCAATTTCTTATAACCAAAAGAAGGCAAATAAAGTACAATGAAATTTCCCAAAAAATCAAACCCAAAAAGATGCTACTTTGGTGGTAATTTCGTTCTGTCGGCACATCTGGATTCGGTTTCGATTATCGCAACCGCTTCATCACCGGACTCAATAGCCACACCCACACAAATGCCGCGACAAATGAGATCACTGTCCCCCGGATGATGCCCAGGGTTGGATAAGTGAAATAGACCCCGATGCCATAAACGACAATATTCGATGATGACAATATCAATATTTTCCCGGTTGCCTGCGCGAATGCCACACTCTGATTATATGCCAGGATGACCATAGTTGACAGCAAAACCGCCGGAAAAGTGGTGAATAGCCCGGTCCAGTACGTCCCTGCGAAAGTCGAAAGAATAATAGTCGCGGCTACGACACTTCCGGCAAACAGGGCGCGAATAAGAAGCTGATTCAAGCTGTATTTTTTGATCGACCGGGCCGCATCCGGGATTTTTATCAATTTGCCGAGGACAATGAATAACAAAATCGTGATTACAATATAAAGAGTGGTATTCACAACCCAGTTGGAGTAAACCAATTCAGCGGCGATCACCGCCAGTCCAAACCAGCTTATAAGCGAAATGATAACCGCGAAAGCCATACCGCGCCGGACCGCCAGAATGAAAATGAAGAGAAAAACGGTGTCGATAAGCATCCCGACCGGCACCGCGTGGGTTGCTTCGGCGGCGAAAGAACCATCGTGAATCAGCGCCACAAAGACCAGCGAGACAACGATATTGGAGGGAAGATTGGCAATCAGCCCGCCCACTCGGCTTCCCAGACGCTCGGCGAGAGCGGTGGCGGCGGAGATCCAGATACCGGCCGTCACAAACGAAACGATAATTTTGACTAAATCCTGGTTTTCCATCTTATCTTGCTTTTAATATAGTCATTGCCGCGCCGGGCAAGACATTTTTTTATTGCTTGATAAATGGAAGCATTTTGGCAATATTAGCCCCTAATAGTTTTATGAAGTTGATTTCAAAGGATGGGGCGAATGGTCGAGCAGGGTATCTCGAAGAAACAAGCGGCCGCCGAAAAAAGACGGGTCGTCCAGAAAGTGACACTTTGGGGACTATTCGTCAACCTGGCTCTGTCCGGCATCAAACTTCTCTTCGGCATTCTTGGCACAAGCCAGGCTCTGGTGGCGGATGCCGTGCATAGCTTGTCCGATTCGGCCACCGATGTCGCGGTGATAGTCGGTGCCCGTTTTTGGACACAGCCTGCCGATGAGGACCATCCGTACGGCCATGGCCGTATCGAAACCATGGTCACTTTTTTCATCGGGGCCGTCCTGGCATTGGTCGGGATATTGATAGCCTATAAGGCTCTCCGCACCATCGACTCGCCGCATCAAAAGGGGCCCGGCTGGCTGGTTTTTGCCGCCGCCTGTCTTTCGATTGTCAGCAAAGAATTTCTTTATCAATGGACGGTCAGAGTCGGCAAAAGAGTCAAGTCATCGGCGATGATGGCCAATGCCTGGCATCACCGGTCCGACAGTTTCAGCTCCATACCGGTGGCCATTGCCGTGCTCGGCTCCAAAATTCAGCCGTCCTGGACCTTTCTGGATCATATCGGAGCCATTATTGTCGCGGTGTTGATTATCCAGGCCTCGTGGCATATTTTCTGGCCGGCCCTGAAACAGTTGTCCGATATCGGCGCTACTCAGACTGAATTGGATAGACTGACAGCGCTGGTCCGGCAGACCGAAAGAGTCAGGGATGTCCATGCTTTGCGCACGCGGAATATCGGGCCGGGATTGCAGGTTGATTTGCATGTCCTTGTCGATCCGGGTCTTTCGGTTTATAAAGGCCATATTATCGCCGGAAAAGTAAAAAAGCAGCTGCTCGATCAGGGGCCGGATGTGGTCGATGTGCTCGTTCATATCGAGCCGTTTGAAGGAGGCACTATGCAGGATTCCGGAGCAAAGCAAAATAATGGGGCGAGTCCGGAAAAAAGTGGCTGAATTTTGATCTGCCTATTTAAAAAACGGAAGCCGCTTTTGTGCGACTTCCGTTTTTTTGTAATGTCCACAAAGTGTAATTATGAACCGGTTGTACCGCAGACCGGCGCATTGCCACCTTTATACAGGTAGCCGATCAAATAGGTTACATCAAGAATGTTGATCATATTGTTGCCATTGGCATCGGCCTCATCAAGGCAGGGCGGCGCCTGACCGCCTTTATACAGGTAGCTGATAATAAAGGTCACATCGAGAATATTGACGGCGCCGTTATTATTGGCGTCACCGGGCATGTCGCAGCATCCGGTCGGACACGGATCATCGGTACAATTCAGATCCGCGGTCCACTCTCCGCCAAGACCGGTACATATAGCCGGGGTATTCTCGGCGCAACTTGGCGGTTCGCCGAAACAGCAGCGGCCGATCGGCACGGGACACGGCTCCGAACAGGTCTTGGCGGGATCCCAGGTTCCTCCCAGAGCCAAACACTGAGTATAGGTGTTGTCGGCACAGTCGAGAGACAGCGGATCGCCATAGCAGCATCGTCCGGTCAGAATAGCCGGCCACTGGAATATATCCGTTCTGGCCGCAACCCAGGCTCTGGCCGCATCGATATTGTCCTCGAAACCATTCATGGCGCCGTTGTATTCCGACGCCAAAATCTTGACGAAAACAAGCGTGTCATTGACGCCGATATTGTATTGGCCGAACACGGTTACCAAATGCAGATCCTGATAAAGCGAATCCTCCATACTCGGATTGGTCGATTCCCAGGCATAATAACCGCTGTTGTTGACCATCAGTGGGTACATCTGCCCGCCGACAAATCCGTTCGTCGGATACACGTATTCGGGATTAAGCTCCGTCCACATCGCTTTCGGATTGGGGAAGCTGTCGGTGGCGCCGGTATATGGCAGTCTATAACCGCCGAAATACGAAACGCCGCCATACCGCTTGTCAGCCTTCACACAGTCATTGTTGTGAATACTGTCGTTGTCATATTCGGCGCCGTGCATGTACATCAATTTCCGGGTGGCGTCATACCCGGATCCGTTTTCGGAACCGGAATCCGACGGGATATCCCAGTCGAAAATATCGCCGACAAAGACCTGGCCGGCCGCCACATCCGAATTATTGTAGAATTTCTGCCTGACGATAACAAAGTCGCATGATCCGGAGACCTTCGGAGCGAAATATTCGCTCGTCATGGCGATCGAGGAATCCTTTGAAAGATAAACTCCGGAATAACCATACTCGTAGTCGGCATAACTCACCGGGTCATGAACCGGGCTTTCCAGCGGGCGGAACCCCTCGGTGGAGAGCCAATCGGCATCATACATGGCATAATTGAAAATAGTATCCAAACCGTCGACCCATGCCAGAAACGGACTGGCGTCGTACAGATAGACGGTGGCCACATCATCCATGCCGGACAGGTTGCCGGTGGTGTCGCAATCGTCAAAATAGTTCATGTTGGCGCCGCCGTTGCCGTTATTGCCGCCGTTATTGCCCATATTACCGGTATTGCTGTAAATCAGGCTCAGGCAGGTGGTGCTGACGACGGCCGTTTCCGGGGGCTGCAGGCTGTCGACAATTATGAGCTCGACAAAAACCGAATCGACGCTTCCACCGACAGCATCCGAGGACACGATAATGTAGCCGTCATACACATGCGGTACAGTGTTGATAACACCGCCCATATTGAGATAGACATCGACATCGACGCTGTTCGGATCCAGATGCGAAATGGTGATCGGGCCGGCGCTGCCGACACCGAGCCATCCTTCTCCGGTTATCTCTACCGTCTCGATCGTCGAAACATGGAGCTCGGCGTTACCGATATTCTCCAGTGTGATGGAAGTATCAAGCTGCACGCCCGGTTTTGTCCAGGTCGGCTGGTTGATGGAACTGGGTGAGATGGACAACACCGGATTGGGGATAGGATCGATGCACGGGACCCTGAACCATTTGACCGGATTCATCGTCCAGTTTCCCTCCTGCACGGCCCCGCCAGGGAACCGATCATTGACATAAAATACATCCAGATAGTAATTGCCGGTGTATCCCCCTCCGGATGGATCCACCACTATGGCGGAACTGAAGTCGCCGGTGGTTGTTTCCATTCCGAAACGGGGCATTGACGGATACTGGTCGTGCTGGCAGACGACTTCGCCGACCGAGTCGCAATGCGAAGAATAAGTGTTGGTCAGATTGCGTGCAATATCCCAGTTATAACCGCCGTTATCCGAAACCGAAATATACAATTCGCCGTTGGCGGCGCCGTCCCAGCTAAGCCCGCCGCTGTACATGGCCTCGGCGCAGTCGTTATCGATACCGTGGAAAATATCATTGAACTGCACGAATACGGCGTAGAATTTTCCATTGCATTCCGACAACATCGGCTTACAGATACTCATTTCATTCCAGGCGCCGCCGGTGCATCCGCTGTCGGGAAGCTCCCAGTTGGCGTCACTGACGGTCCTGATGGCGCCGTTAAGCTCGTCCCAATGGAGCAGGCGGCTCCCCCAGAAATGGGCATAGTCACCGAGGCCGACCGGGTAAGGAATAACTTCACGGGCGTTCCACAAAACGTGAAGTTTGTCATTGGTGTCTATCAGTACCGACATGTCGCCCTGGCCCAGCCAGCCTCCGACCGTCGAATCAAAGGCCGTCATGTTGATCTTGGGGCTCCAGGAAGCGCCCATATTGGTGGAAACCATATAATAGATATCATTGAATCTCTGGTTGACGCCCAGTCCGGGATCGAGTTCATCTCGGGCCAGTGATTCGGGATCGCCCGGATACTGCCCCGGAGGGGCCTGCCAGATCAACACCACCTTGCCGCTGACTCGGGATGATACCACTGTCTGCGATATAACCGGAGTGGTGTCGACAATCACGGGCGGATAATCCCACGCCCCGAGCGTATCCGAACCGACTCTTCTGAAATAATGAATGTTTGAAGATTCGGGATCTTTGTTCTCGCTCTGCTGGGAGAAAACATGTGTCACCGTGTCGCCTTCGAAAATATGATATTCCAGGGACGGCCAGAGGAAGCGCCAGTCGCCGTAACCGATATCGGATTGGGATATACCGTACTTCATCGTACTGTCCGGTACTTTCGTCCGGTAGGGCGAAAAGAAACATGACGTCGGTTCATAATCATACCACACCGTTGTGGCCCAGCCTTCACCGTCAGAATGATGGTTGCCGATAACCGCTTTGCCTTCGCTATCAACATCCAGACCGACATATCCGGAACGGTTTTCAAGTGAACGCGTATGGATATCACAGCCGCCGCCGATACCCTGGAACAGCATTTCGCCGAGTTCGGCATCCCAGACCTCGTATCCGGTGCCCCTGGCACCGGGATCAAGATTGTCAAGCTGTTTCATCCAGACAAAATGCAATGTCTGATTGGACCGCCACTCCACCTGGCGGTTCATGCGGCAATTGCTCTGGATATCGTACGTCGTGTATCCGATTGTCAGACCGGGAGATTCGGACCTGATTTCATCAAAGCCCAGGCTTCTGCTGCTCTCGACCGTCGGATTGTAATAATCGACAGGATTCTCCGCACCGGCCAGTTTGGTATACTCGATTTTCTTGAAGTACTCCCGAACTTTCCAGACATCTTTTTCACCGGTTACATTGGCCGAGGTCGATGTTATCGCGAAAGCAGCAAGAAGCAAAGATAGTAAAACAAGTGATACTTTTCTTGAGGGCATTTTTTGCTCCTTTCAATCACCCATAAAAGTCCCAACTTATTGCCATATCCGGCAACTCCTTATTGCCGGAGAACGGCGGTTGCAATTGATCGAATGGAAGTAAAATCACATTGGCGCCAAACCACCTCCTTAAATGCAAAAATTGTGAAATATGTAAAATATCCTGAATGACCATTAATGCCGAACGCCGGTGCGATCGTCATCTTGTGACCTTTCTTGTTTTGCTCTTCTTTTAAGTGGTTTGTGCTTGATATGGCGGTCCGCCGAATCGGGCAGAGCGTCCTCTTGGTGAGGTTTTTTTGCCGGAACAGACAGACTAACTGAGTGCTGTCTGTTCCGACGATACGCAGGCATTATCCGCTTGGGAATAATGTGAGGGTCTCAAGGAACGACTGCGAGGTTTTTGATATGCCAATACCGTCCTGCTTATGGAATCCCGAGCCATAATGCGGGCCGTTGAAAAATTGGGGTGGGGATATAATCCAATTTGGCGCCATTACAGCCCTGACATTGACTTATCACAAGCCTTTGTCGTATCCTCAAGTTTAAGATATTGATTCCCGAAACGATTGCCTTTCGCATCTCTATTTTCAAAGGCAAAATGTATGCCAATATTGACCGACCGTCTGATTGTCATTATGTCATTGCCGGGCAACGATTTTAATGCCGACGGGCAATGTCATTGTGTACTATTTGGTACACATTATTTTCCTGCCGTTCCGAAGGGTGCAAAATCCCGTAAACCGCCCCTTTTTCGTTGTATATCATGGTTTTTAGCCAACCGCCCTTGAAATTCACGCCGTAATTACACATATTCACAAAATATATTGAGATTTCGAGAATAAACCGGAAAGGAATTTGTCACATGTCATCCGAAGTCAAACAGGCTCCGTCTGCAATACCCCAGAGGGAAGATATCGAAGAAAAATATAAATGGAATCTGAACGATATTTACCGGTCCGAAGCCGACTGGGAGATCGATTACAAAAAGGCGCAGAATCTTATCGAAAAAGCCAAAGATTATTCGGGAAAACTGGCCGCTTCCGCCAAATTGCTTTATGAGTGCCTTGACACCAGGTCGTCGCTTGGATTGATCTGTTTCAATCTCTATCAATACGCCAAGCTTAACCAGGATCTGGATAACCGCGTCTCCAGGTATCAGGCGATGACGGAACGTGCCGCCATGCTTTCCGCACAGGCCGGCGCGGCTTATTCTTTCGTCGAGCCGGAACTGCTTAATATCGATGACGACAAGCTGAAAGTCCTGGCCGGCAAATTCCCCAAAACCGACATCTATGACTTTTATATTCAGGAACTGATTCGCTCCCGCAAACATATCCGTTCGGCCGAAGTCGAGGAACTTCTGGCCCAGTCACAGATTATCGCCCGGGGTCCGGAGAAAGCCTTTTCCATGCTTGATGATGCCGACCTGACTTATCAGGTGATAAAAGACGAGAATGGTAATGATGTGCAGCTCACCAAACAGCGTTATGCCAAATTCATGGAATCTCCGCTTCAGGTGGTCCGCAAGGCGGCCAATGACGGCTTTATAGCATCTTACGAAAAGCACCTTAACACTATCGGCGCCACCCTATCGGCTTCCGTTAATAAGGATGTCTTCTATTCACGGGCCCGCCGTCATGAAAGCTGCCTCCATGCTTCCCTCGATGCTTTCAACATTCCTGTCTCCGTTTACCACGGATTGATCGAGAATACCGAAAAGAATCTGGAAGCTCTGCATAAATGGATACATCTGCGCAAAAAGATTCTGAAACTGGATGATATTTACCCGTATGATGTCTACTGCCCACTGTTCCCTGATCAGAATTATCATGTCAAGTATAACGATGCCGTGAAACAGGTGCTGGAAGCGGTCAAGCCACTCGGCGAAAAATATGTCTCGGTCATGAAAGACGGTTTCGAGAAACGCTGGATCGATGTTTTCGAAACCGAGGGCAAGAGCAGCGGCGCTTTCAGCTGGGGCAATTATTCGGCCCACCCGTTTGTCATGATGAACTATAATGATACGGTCGATAACATGTTCACGCTGGCGCATGAGATGGGGCACTGCCTGCACAGCTTCATGTCCAACAAGACACAGCCCTATCCCAAGGCGCAGTATTCCATTTTCGTGGCCGAAGTCGCCTCGACCCTCAATGAAGGTCTCCTGCTTAAATTTCTTCTCGACCGGGTGTCCGATGTGAAGCAGAAACTGTTTCTGTTGAACCGACACATAGATAACACTCTTGGCACTTTCTTCCACCAGGTGATGTATGCGCATTTCGAACTGATGATTCATGAAATGGTCGAAAAAGGCGAGGCGCTCTCACCCGATCTTTTAAATGAGATGTGGGAAAAACTGACGCGCAAGTATTACGGATCGGGCCTGACGCTCGACAAATTTGCCAAATTCAAATGGTCGCGGATTCCTCACTTCTACCGGGCTTACTATGTTTTTCAGTATGCCACTTCGCACTGTGCGTCGCAGGCGATACTTGACAAGTTCCTGACCGGGGAAAAGGGACTCATCGAGAAATATCTCGCGCTGCTCTCCTCGGGGGGAAGCGACTATCCCGTCAATCAGCTAAAGAAATGCGGAGTCGATATGACGACGCCGGAGCCGGTCAAAGCGACCCTGAAATTGTTTGCCGAACAGGTCGATGAAGTCGAAAAACTGGCCTGATATAAGTAATAAAACAGTGTATTAAAAAGAGCTCAACCTTCAGGGGGTTGAGCTTTTTATTTGTGTTCCAACATCCGACATACAGTCGGTTTTAGAAGTTGACCGCCCCATCGAGATTCGAACAGATCCGGCGGACCTTTCCGAAGGGAATATAAGGACCATCTTGCCCCGCCCTGCAATTCACGCTGTTATAAACATAAATTTAAATATTTTCGGCATGCTGATAAAATTGGGAAGAATTTTTGGGCCGGATTGTATCTCTTTCAGATAGACAATCATTCTGTTTCGGGAGGTAATAGCTATGAAAGGCAGAATATTTTCCCTGGTTGTATCCGCATTTCTCATCTTTGTCGGGATTTCCACCGCATCGACACCACCATTTATCGAGGCACCGATTGATAAAGTCACCGTTTATCCCGATCGGGCGCAGATTATGCGGACAGCGCATCTCAATCTGACCGCCGGAACGCATATTTTATTAATCGAGAATCTTCCACTGGCCGTCGATGCCAATTCCTTCAGCGCCTCGGCGTCCGGTATCGATGGCATGACCCTGCTCGGCCTCAATCATCGGGTCGTCTCGCACCTCGAGGATCCGAATGAAAAAGCCGCCGATCTGGAACGGCGCATCAAAAATCTGGAGCGGACCGAAAAGCAGGCGATTGCCGACCGCATGGAGTCATTCAGATTCCAAAAGGATTTTCTGGCTTCGATCAAAGAAGAATCGGGCCGCGATATTGCCGATCAGCTTCAAACCCTGAATCTCGATGTGGCGCAGTGGAAGGAAGCCTATCTGTTTATAGGCAAGGCGCTTCGTGACGTCAGTGATTCCATCAGGCTGGCCTCGGCGGAACTTGAAGATGTCGAAAATCGCATTCGGCAGCTGCAGGACGAATTGAATATCCTGCAGCGCAATCGGCAGTTCCAGAGTCGCGGCGTTGAAATATCCCTGGTGCTCGATAAAGCCGGCCCGGTCGAACTCAGCCTGACCTACATGATAGGTGGCGCCACCTGGAAACCGCTCTATGATGCCCGTCTGCTAAGCACCGCCGATAGTGTCGAGCTGGGCTATTATGCCGAAGTCAGTCAGCGCACCGGCGAAGAATGGAATGATGTTGAGTTGACTCTCTCGACAGCGATACCGTCGCTCGGTGTCGACCCAGGCGATTTCAGACCCTGGTTTTTATCCATAATTGAACAGCTGCAAATTCGCGGTGGGAGATCAGAGGCATCTTCAGTTTTAAAGTGCATGCCTGTCCAGAATTTTGACGAATTAATGCAAAATAATGAGGTTTCCATTGCCGCTGATATGGCTGTCGCGGCCATAAACTCCGGGGCGTTTAATACTACCTTCCAGATAAAAACGCCCGAGACCATCCCTTCCGGCGAGAAAGCGGTCAAGACGCATATTGCAACCTATACTCTTGAAGGCACGCTTGGTTTGATTTGCCGTCCCAGCAACAGCGAGGATGCCTTCCGGCTGGTCTCCATGACCAATCAGGATGAGGCGCCGCTGATGTCGGGCGAAGTTTCGATTTTCGCCGACAGCGATTATCTCGGCCGGGCCGGTATCCGCGGGCCAATCGTTCCGGGGCAGCCTTTCAAGCTGTTTTTCGGAAAAGATAATAATATAAAAGTCAAACGCGAGATTCTCTCCGAGAAAAAGGAAGATAAGACCGATAATTGGCGCCTTGAACGCACCATTAAAATCACGGTGACCAATAATGATAAAAAATCACGGCGAATTACGGTCGAGGAGCCGACACCGGTCAGCCAGGACGGCCGGATAAAGACCAAATTAACGGATGTCATTCCGAAACCGGATTCGATCGATGAGAAAGGCAAAGCAACCTGGCTGGTCGATCTGAAGCCGGGCGAAACGAAAGAACTGCTTATATCACTGCGGATAGAATATCCGAAAGATATGAATATTTCGGGCCTGTAATTGTCTCCTCCTGTTCGGGTCAAAAAAGGGCCGGGGCGTCACGCCCCGGCCCTTAAGTTGTTTTGGCAAATTATCTGTCGGATTAATGATCTTAATTAAAATATTTTTGCCGTTGACGGCGTCACTTTAAGCTGCTATTATCCCTACGGTAATCCGTGGAAATTTTCCAGTCAAGGAGGGTCGATATGAATCCTGATGAAATGGCGGTCTTTGCAGGAACCGGCAGCAAAAAATTAACTGCCCGGATTTGCGATTATCTTGGCATCGAACCGGGTAAAAATGAGGCCTTTCATTTCTCGGAAGGCAACACCTTTGTCAGAATTCTTGAAAATGTTCGCGGCCGCAGGGTTTATATTATCCAGTCCACCGTCTTTCCGGCCAACGGCAATTTCATGGAGCTTCTTTTCTGGATTGATGCCTTCAAGCGGGCCAGCGCCGACAGTGTCACGGCCGTTATTCCATATTTCAGCTATGCCAAGGGCGACAAAAAAGATGAGCCACGGGTGTCGATTCGAGCGCGGGTCTGCGCCGATACCATCGAGGCGGCCGGCGCCGACCGTGTCGTGACCATGGATCTCCATGCGCCGCAGATTCAGGGCTTCTTCCGTGTGCCGGTGGACAACCTGTACGCATTGCCCGCCCTGTGCGACCGGTTAAAAGAAGAAAATCTCAAGAATGCCATCATCGTCTCGCCCGATACCGGCTATGCCCACATGGCCCGGAAATATGCCTCATGTCTCGGCGTGTCGGTGGCCATCGCCGACAAGGAACGAGTCGCGCATAATGAAAAAGCCTCGGTGCTGGAAATTATCGGCGATGTGAAAGGGAAGACGGCGGTACTGGTTGATGATTTCACTATTTCCGGCGGAACCCTGGTCGATGCCGCCCGGCTGTTGATAAAAAAAGGCGCCATTGCTGTCTATGCCGCGGTCGTTCATGGCGTTCTGGCCGAAGGTGCCTCGAAACGAATTGATGATTCTCCGATAAAAAAACTTTTCATTACCGACACTATCGAAAATCAGCCGGAGAAGTTTTCTGACAAAATCGAAGTGGTCTCGGTGGCGCATCTTTTTGGTGAGTCCATCAAGCGGATTCATAATCGCGAGAGCATCAGCGCCATGTTCCCGCAATGATTATGAAACTTTTTTCTTGACTTTTTCGTAAATTGAAGCAACTTATGGCAACTGGAGCTTAATAACCGTCCACTTTTTAAAGCAGGAGGCGTGATATGATTATGCATGTGATAAAAATGACAGCATCACGCCCTGCGTGCTTGAAATACTTCGATAATTAACGATGTTTGCCTGATTCAAAGGGCGGCATTCATATATCTCAAGCCGCGGGCGTGAACAACGCCCGCGGTTCTTATTTCCACCACATTAGGAATCGCAATCAGGAAACGAAGTTTTATAACAGGAGGTAATTTTATGTTGGTCGAAGTTACAAACTATACCGGAGACGTAAAGTCATCACCTCACAGGATATTGTGAATATAAAGTAATATTATTTATATCGGCAATTCCTGTGAATCAGCATGAAAATAATTTACAGTAAGGAATTGTTGAGATGGATTTGACAGCTTTAGGATGGAACGATAAGTTCAACGAACATTTTGATACACATAGAAAAAGCGGCCTGGTTCCGGCCCGCGTGGCCCTGGAGCAGAAGGAACGCTATTCATTATTCAGCGAACTCGGCGAACTGGCCGCGCAGGTATCCGGCCGGATGCGCCATATATCGCTCAGCCGGGCCGAATTCCCGGCGGTCGGCGACTGGGTGGCGGTTGATGTTCGCCCCGAGGAAAAAACGGCCACCATACACGCCGTTCTCCCGCGCCGCAGTGTTTTTTCCCGAACGGCGGTGCTGGGCGGTGCCAAGACCGATGAACAGGTGCTGGCCGCCAACATCGATACCGTTTTTCTCGTCAGCGGCCTCGATAGCGATTTCAATCTTCGCCGGATTGAGCGGTATGTCAGCATTGCCTGGAACAGCGGCGCCTCGCCGGTAATCATATTGAACAAGGCCGATCTGTGCGATGATGTTGACGGACACAAAGAGTCGGTCGAAAGCGTCGCTCTCGGTGTCCCTCTTTATGCCGTCAGCGCCGTCAATCATACCGATCTTGATTTTCTCCGGGAGCATGTGCAATCGGGGCGGACGTCCATCTTCCTCGGTTCATCCGGCGTCGGCAAATCGACTCTTATCAACCGGCTGCTCGGTATGGAGCAGTTGAAAGTGGGCGCTGTTCGGGACTATGACGGCAAGGGCCGACACACCACCACATCGCGCCAGATGATCCTCCTGCCGTGTGGCGGTATTGTCATCGATACCCCCGGTCTGCGCGAAATTCAGGCCTGGAGCGATGATTCGGGGATAGATCGAACCTTCGGCGATATCGAGGAGTTGGCCGCACAATGCCGGTTCGCCGATTGCACGCATAATAACGAACCCGGATGTGCTGTCAGGGAAGCCATAAAAAACGGCAGTCTTGACGCAGGGCGCCTGAGAAGTTATATAAAACTGCAGAAAGAAGTGAAATATATGTCGATTCGCAAGGACCAGCGTGCGCGAATCGAGGAAACGCGCAAATGGAAAAGAATAGAAATGAACATGCGCCAGCGCGCCAAATTTGATAAAAAGCTGAGGGATCGGTGAAATGGAAAGGAAAGCCCTCGATTCATTCAACAACATGATTTTGGCGGAAGCCGCCTCGAAATACGGCATCGGTCCGGCGCCCCTTTTGGCACGAAGAGTACAGCTTCACCCATGCCGCCGAAGTACTCGCCGGTCAGCCGCTTGTTCTGGAAAAACACCTCAAATTGGTGGAACAGATTTGCGAGCTGCCGACCGATTCGGACTCATTTGGGTTGATACATTCGGATTTCGAAGACGAAAATATGTATATGGATAACGGCTGGCTGGTTGCCTTCGATTTCGATGAGTGCCAGTACAAATGGTTTATCTATGATATTGCTGCAATTCTCCGGGAATCGACCTGGCGGCTGCCCGCCTGTCGACGGATTGATGATCCCTGCTCTGTGCGCTTTCTGGAGACTTTTATGAACGGCTATGACCGCGCCAACAAACTCGACCCGTTCTGGCTGGAGCAACTGCCTCTATTTCTGAGATTACGGGAATCCGTCGTTTATATTTATTTCCTCGGCAAGGTCGATCTGTCAGGTATGAGTGAGGAACATCGAAAAGCCATCCGGATTATGAGGCGGCGAATCGAGAATGAGGTGCCCCTGCCGGACTTCAAATATATGAGGTGATCACGATGAACAATGAGCAGAACCTGAAAAGAGTCAAATTTCTCGACGGAAACAAAATCTTCATAACGCCGCAATCGCTCGATGATTTCGACTATCATTACCGCTGGGATCATGACCGCGAAAAGTCCTTCCTTGACAGCCGGCTGCTGCGCGCCGTACCGTACGAAAAGGCCAAAAAATCATTTGAAGAGAGGATTAATCGCGATGATGTCATGGCCTTCTGCATTATTCTCAAGGAAAACGGCGAACATGTCGGCATTGTCGAACTGTATGACATCGACAATTATGAACGCAAGTGCCACTGGGGCATTGTCCTGGATAAACTGTACTGGCGTCGGGGTATCGGAACCGAAGCGGCACATCTGATGATAAAATATGTTTTCGATGAACTTGGCTTCCGACGACTCAAGTCGTTCACACACAGCGGAAATCCCGGGTCGATGATATTTCAGGAAAAACTTGGCTTCATCAAGGAGGCCGTCTTAAGAAAGGAATCATCATTTGGCGGCCAATATTATGATTGTCTTATTTATGGCATGCTGAAAGAAGAGTATGATGCAATATTTAAGACCTCCTCATAAGGATTCAGTATGCAATGAATGTATTTAGGTGGATAGAACAGGAATTAAATCCCGAAAGAAGCGATTCCACCGGATTTATCTATGACCACATGGATTCGCAATCGGGGCGTGTGTTGCCGATTATCTATCAGCCTTTCGATCCTGCAAAGCGAATGCATTGGTGCGACCGCTGGTCGAAGCGGCTGTCAGGCAAACCGCTGAACCGGGCGCCTATCCCGCCCTGACCGCGGTTAAGTAAGCAAGAAAAACGGCCGATCAGAATGATCGGCCGTTTCTTCGAATTATCTCGAACCGGTTATATTAATTACCGGCCATTTTTACATCTTCCACAAGATCAAAATAAGTGTCCCCGGCACCGCCATCGTTAAAGACTCGAATCGAAAACGGATACGAATCCCCGCCGTCTATGGTGCCATGAGCGACAAATGTGTAAGTGCTGCCGCTGTTCAAAGTGATCATCTGATATGAAACCAGCGGTGTGTCTGAACCGGTCTCGGTGATAATGAAGATATAGGGGCCGGCATCCACGCCGATATAAGATGAGGCCTCCTTGAATGATGCATTCTCGATGATGCCCGGTCCCATAGCGACCCACACTTTGATGTCCACCGCCGGAGCATCCGGTGAGGCATGAACAAATCTTATTTTTGCCTGTGTCGGGTTCGGCGTCCGGTCATCAATAACCTGGATGCCTTCAATCAAAGCGAATTCATCGATGGCGATGGCGGTGTAATAAGTATTCCTGGCATAATAAAGATTCGTGTCAATAACGACAGGCACCGTCAAACCGGTCGGGGTAACCTGTATATTTCTGGTTCCGACATCGAGCGTGTTATAGCCCGAACTGTTTCCGTAAACCAGGCCGCTGATAGCAACCGAGCCGTCGATCCAGACATCAACATCGGGGGAGTCATAACTGGTATGAATGACCCGGACGCTGGCGGTTGTCGGGGCAGGGACCAGATCGACGTAAGCCGTACCGGTCGTATTGTCGGTGTAAATTCTGACTCCGAAAGGATAGGCATCATTCGGATCAAGAGTGCCGTGCGCCACGATTGAATAAGCATTGTTGTTGGATAGAGTAACCGGCTGGTAGGCTATCACTTCATTGGTGTCGCCGGCCGCCGTTATTACGAACGAGAACGAACCGCCGGTTCGTTGAGCATATGCGGTAATATCCTTGAATGAAGCATTGGCGAACAAGGTTGTCCCAGTGCCGGCATTGAGTTTGATATCGACCGCCGGAGCATCGGGCGCGGCATGGACAAACCGCATCTTTGCCTGCGTGCTGACCGGGGTCCGCTCATCTTTGCTGTAAACGGCGTCGATCAGGGCCAGCTCATCCACGGCGAAAATCGTGTAATATGAACTAGGAGCCATCGTTACATCGACATCTATAACCACCGGGGTCGGCGATCCGGTCGGAGCAACCGTAACATTTCTGGTTCCCGCGGCTTTGGAGAAATATCCGGAAGACAAACCGTAGGCAAGGTTAGTCGAAGTCGAACTACCGTCAACATAAATATCGACATTGGGAGCATCATAGCTGGTATGAATGACGCGCAGGTTCGTCGTGGCCGCGACCAGGTCGGTGGAAGTGTTGCCGTTCAACTTGTCGTTGAAAACCCTGGCGACCATAGGTGTGGCATCGCCGCTGTTGAAGGTGCCGTAAACAACAATGGTATAGACACCGCCCGCGACCAGACTGGTGGAGTTATAAACAACCAGTTCGTCGGTCGTCCCGGCGCCGGTAATGACGAAAGAGTAGCCTCCGGGCGTTAACAGCGCATAATCAGTGACATCCTTAAAAGCGGCGTTGGCAAATATCGCCGTCGAGGCTCCGGATCCCGACTTGACATCAACAGCGGGAGCATCCGGCAGGGCATGAACGAACCTGACCTTGGCCATGGCAGCGTCAGCCGAGCGCAGATCAACCACGGAAACGGCATTGATGAGCGTCAGTTGATCCAGGGCAAAAATCGTGTATTCGAAATTCTTTTGGAACATCAGATCGACACTTAATATCTCGGGGGATGCCGCTCCAGCCGGTGTCAGAACGAAGTTCCTCAATCCGGAATTGACCATAGTATAGGTAGTGGCATTACCATAATTGAGTGCTGCCATCGTAACAACATCATCGAGCCTGACATCAACAGCGGAAGCATCATAACTGGTGTGAATAACACGGATTTTTGCTTTCGGAGGAACCAGAACCGCATCGCGGTAAGTGATACCGGCATCGTTATCGGCGTAGATTCTCAATCTGAACGGGTAGGCATCGGTCGTATCGAGCGTTCCCTGGGCAACAACGGTATATATCATGTTTCGTTCCATGGCAATCGGTTGGAAGATATAAAGGTCCTGGGTGGAGGATGCCTCGGTCAGGACAAATGTGAAGTCGCCATAGCCGATTTGCTTATAGGCTCTGATGCCGGTGAATGGAACGTTCGCAAAAAGCGTGTCCGTCATCGCCGTCGTACTCTTTTTAAGATCAAGGTTCGGAGCATCGGAAACGGCATTGACAAAGCGGAATTTCGTGAATCCCGAAGCAGGCAGCGTTCGATTGTCCGATGCATAAATGGCCGCTATGGATGAAAGCTCATCCACTGCAAAAATGGTGTAATCGATACCAGCGGCGAAAGTCGGACTGACATCGATAAGCGCCGGTGAAGTTGTCCCGGTCTGAGTAACCGTAATATTTCTGGTCCCGGTGTTGATGCCGGCATATCCTGATGAGATACCATAGGCCAGATTGCTGAAGGCCCCGAGGCCGTCGATCTGAACGTCAACAGCAGGTGCATCATAACTATTGTGAATCACCCTTAATTTTGACTGCTTGGGCGTTAGCATTGCATATTCATTGCCGTAACCATTGTCAAAATAGATTCCAAAGTTGTCATAGAGTATCTTGGCCGTTAATGGAAATAAATCAGTGTTATCGAAAGTTCCTGTTATAAGGACGGTATAAATCTTACCTGCCTCAAGAGTCATCGCATTAAAAATGCGTAGTTCATCGCTGGAGCCGCTGGGTGTTACCACAAAGGTGTATGTTCCAGGAACGATTTCAGTATAATCGGAAATGCTCTTAAAAGTGCTGTTGCTGAAGACCGTGGTGCCGGATCCGGAATTCAATTTAATGTCCACCGCCGGGGCGTCGGGCGAAGCGTGTATCAAACGAACCTTGGCGCCCGATACGCTCGGTGTTAAATCATCGATCGTATAAATGGCCTCGATCTGGCTCAGCACGTCCACCGCCACAATTGTATAATCATCATTGGCGGCCACATCGAGATTCAGATCGAACAACGCCGGCGAACTTGTTCCGGTCGAGGTCACCGTGATGTTGCGCGTACCGGAATTAATCGCTTTATAACTGGAGGAGAATCCGTACGTCAGATTGGAGATAGTCACGCCGCCGTCAACAATAAGGTCAACCGCACCCGCATCATAGGTCGTATGAATGAGCCGGAGACTGGTCTTTTTGGGACTGAAATTGACCACCGCATTACCGTCGTTATTGTCGAAAAAGGCCTTGACCGCCAACGGATACCCGTCGGTATTGTCGAAGGTGCCGATAACCAAAACGGTGAATACCTGTCCTTCACTGAAGGTCACGGGGTCGAAGACGACCACTTCATCGGTCGAACCGGTCGCCGTAACTGCAAAGGTATATGTCCCGGGATCGACTTCAATATAATTCGAGATTTGCTTATATGCGACATTCGAGAAAATCGGAGTCCCTGAGCCCGAGTCAAGCTTCAAATCGATATTCGGGGCATCGGGCGAGGCATGGACAATACGGACCTTGACTTTATCGGTCACAGGTGTCCTGACATCAAGACTAGATATCGGCTCGATATTATCCAGATCACCCACGGCGAAAACCGTGTAATCGCGATCGGTTTCAAGCGTAACATCGACATCTATAACAACCGGTGAGCTTGCCCCGGCCGGAGTAACCGTAATATTTTTGGCTCCGGAGTTGATTCTGGCATACCCGCCGGTGGATCCGTATTCGAGATTGGTGAATGCCGTCGTGCCGTCGACATTTACTTCTACTGACGGCGCGTCATAGCTGGCATGGATGACGCGAAGTCCGGCCTTATCCGGTTCCGGTCCGACGCCAGTCTCATCATCACTGCAACCGCCGACAAATGCCAGGATTAGTCCCATCATCACTAATCCAATTAGCGATTTGTAAAAACTCATCTCAAGACTCCTTGGTTTTGTAAAGTTCATTAAATATCTCATTCAGTAAGTCAATGCCTTCACATGACTAAAAAACACAGCCCCAAATATAAGAAAGTTCGCCATAATGGGCAAATGATTCCTTAAGTTTTATTTCAGATTATAGAATAGTCGCGTATCAACGGCAAATTGTGCAGTCGTTTGTAAATGCCGAAGCGTATCTAACCGGCGCCTCTGGTTTCCCATTTCAAGGATTGCGCCGGTTTTATTTTCCTGAATTATCTGCGTCCAGCTCCAGAGATTTTATAAAAAATGCGGGCCACAGATTCCTTATCCCTCCGCTGAATTGATATAGGCAGAAGACGGTCGCAACTCGGGTCGTGTAAGTCGTTGCTATATATTATGATAGATTTGTGTCGGCAAGCTTGTATACAATGGCATGGAAAAAAGAATTGCTCAATAATCATTCTGTGGCAATATAATGGAAGAAAGGGAAATACCATCGCTCTATGGGAATCGGCCGAAATCTACAGGCTGGGGACAAGCTCTTCAACGATTTTGGCCATAAATTTCTGAGCTTTGAGGCCGTCCAGCTTGATGATTTTCCTGAGGAAATTCTCCGCCTCTTTGTTCCGAAGAACTGTCAGCAGCCTGGTTTCGGCATAGATGAAGACCTTGTCATCAGTGATGACCCGGTAAGAATAAGGCTCGCGCTCCAGATAAGCTTTTCTATCAAGATTTTTCATTGTCCGAAACGCCTCCTGATTTCGTGGCTTCAGAAGAATTATTTTTGCCTGGCTTGTCAGTTCCCGTTGATAACTTATTATAAAAAGCTTATCATTTTATTCCAAGTTTTTTCGGAATAAAATTTTTGGCGAGGACGACTATGTATCTAAAAGCCGGAATATTAATAGCTTATGCGTTGATGATTATCGTTATCGGCATTCTTGCCATGCGTAAAACCCGCTCCTTTTCCGACTTCTTTCTCGGCGGCGGCAATATCGGGCCGTGGATGACTGCTTTCACCTACGGCGCCGCCTATTTTTCAGCCGTCCTCTTTATCGGCTTTGCCGGCAAAGTCGGCTGGGGATTCGGTTACTCGGGGCTGTGGATCGCGGTCGGCAATGCCCTTATCGGGGTCCTGGGCGTCTGGTGGCTGATGGGGTACCGGATAAAAAAAATGTCGATCGAATACAAAGTCCATACCATGGCCGAATATCTCGAGAAAAGATACAACAGCCCGTTTCTGAAATTATTTGCGGCCCTGTCGATTTTTGTCTTCATGATTCCTTATTGTGCCGCCGTCTTTATGGGGCTGTCATACCTCTTCCGTTCCACCTTCGGCATCGACTACACCATGGCGCTGATATTCATGGGCGGTTTCACCGCCCTCTACCTGGTGTTGGGCGGATACAAATCGATGACCATGATCGATGTCGCTTTCGGCATCATCATGATTGTCGGCGTGACCCTGCTTCTGGTGACCACCCTTAACCGCGCCGACGGTCTCGCCAATATCACCGCCGGCCTGGCCGCCATCGACGGCAAACTGACCGCCGTCATCGGGCCGCCCGGATGGTGGCCGCTGTTTGCGCTGGTTTTTCTCACCAGTGTGGCGCCGTTTGCCATGCCGCAACTGGTGCAGAAATTTTATGCCATCAGGGACCGTCGCGCCATCAGGATCGGCATGGTTGCCTCGACCTGCTTCGCCATCTTCGTCTCCGGCATCGGCTATTTTATCGGGTCCACCACCCGTTTTTTCCTGACACCGCAGAATGCCCCCGGCGCCTTCACCGACGGCAAGCCTATTTTCGACGCTCTCATGCCGGAACTTCTGACCAACATCATGCCCGACTCCCTGCTGGTGATCATCCTGCTTCTGATCCTGTCCGCTTCGATGTCCACCCTCGCGGCACTGGTGCTGATCTCATCGTCATCGATTGTCAAAGATTTCTATCATGGTTTTATCAATAAAGATGCTTCGGACAAAAAACTGACCCTGCTGATGCGCATTTTCTCGGTCTTTTTCGTGCTGATTTCGGTGATTATGGCGTACTATAAACCGTCAACCATTGTCGGTATTCTGGGCATTTCATGGGGCGCCATCGGCGCGGTATTTCTCGGGCCGTTTATCTGGGGACTGTTCACAAAACGGGCCACCAAATATGGCGCGATAGCCTCGGCCCTGCTGGGTCTGGCGGTATGTTTGTATCTTTACATCGACGGCATGCCCTCGCCGCAATCCGGCACCATCGGGATGATAGTCTCATTAACTGTTGCCCCGGTGGTATCATTCCTGACGCCGAAAAGGGCATGACATGACTTAAAATCGCTATGGCATGGTGTATCGACATATGCCCTTTTTACTATCAAAATGATGCAGCACCATGTTTTTGAGGGGGTAAAAATCCCCTGTAATTTTAATTCTTCCATTCGCTTACAAGGAATTGGCTTTGTTTTTGCGTTTTTAAAATTTTGGATTCCCTAAATTCACAAACGAAGTGCAACACCTGTATAAGGTGTTGTTATGGGACAAATCTAC